>JAZSLR010000053.1:0-26712 GCA_045535475.1 Acutalibacteraceae bacterium
TTTTTTCGTTGCACAGCTCGCATATCACATTGCAACGGGACAGAAGCTCTGGGATTACGAAGTGAAGCAAAGCACCGTTCTTTATCTCGCTCTCGAAGATGACCACAGACGTTTGCAAAAACGAATGTGCAGAATGTTCGGAGTTGAAGGAACTGCAAATTTACATTTTGCTATCACTTCAAAAAAGCTTGGCGAAGGTCTTGAAGATCAGCTCGAAGAATTTATTGATAAGCACCCGAATACACGGATAATTATAATCGATACTATGCAAAAAATCAGACAAGGCGGAAACGACACTTACAGCTACGCCAACGATTATGAATGTGTCGGTGCTCTAAAAAAATTCGCTGACCAAAAAGAGATTTGTTTGCTGATTGTTCATCATACAAGAAAGCAACAAGCCTCGGATAAATTCGATATGATTTCAGGAACAACAGGCATTCTCGGTTGCGCTGACGGAGCTTTTATTCTTCAAAAAGAAAAGCGAACGGACAGCACAGCAACCCTCGATATTGTCGGCAGAGACCAATGCGATCAGAAACTTTATCTCGTAAGAAATCAAGAAAAACTTTTCTGGGATCTGGACCATACCGAAACAGAATTATGGAAAGCTCCGCCCGACCCGATTGTTCTGAAAATTTCGGAATTCATCACAATCGAAAATCCAAAATGGAGTGGAACGGCATCAGAACTTGTTGAGATTTTAAACCTCGATATTCCCCCGAATGCACTCACAAAAAAGCTGAATATCGGTGCAGGAAATCTTGAAAATGATTTCAGAATCCGATACGAAAACAGCCGTAACCACGACGGAAGAAGAATCAATTTTGAATTGATTTCTTCTGAAGCGTGACGATGGTGACGGTTGTGACGATGAATTTAGCGGTAGTAAAACTATCGTCACCATCGTCACGACCGTCACGGAACCGTAAAAAATTGCAGCAGAAATTTTGAGCGGTTCACGAATTTGTAACAATTATTTTCGGGGTTCAAATTCGTCAAGGCTCTCGCAAGAGCCACAAACCTGCCCTCTGTCCGCAGACAGCCCACGGCACTTTGCAGACGGCACGTATGAAAGTGTTATAGTGGGTTATTACACTTCCGCAGAAGTGAAACCCCTGTGGCTTGCAGTGTATACACAAACCGAAGAAAGGAGAAAAATTATATATGGCAAGAAACGACGGCGTTGACCGAGTCACCGCCCGAAATGTTAATCTTGCTGACACAAAAATAGCAAATGTTCAGCGACACAACGAACGGGAAAAAGAGTCTTATGTAAATTCCGACATCGTCACGGAAATGACACCGTTCAATGTTCACTATAAAAAACCAAACGACACTTACGAAAACATTTTTAATAAAATGGTTGAAAATAAAATCATCTCAACTCGAGGTCTGAAAACCGATGCAAAGAAATACGGTGAGCTGATTTTCGACGTCAACTCCGCATACTTTTTCAATCACGGCGGTTATGAATTCGCAAAGAAATTTTATGAAGATGCATATAAAGCGGCAATCGAAATTGTCGGCGGTGAAGAATATATCATCTCCGCAGTAATGCACGCCGATGAGCGAAACAAAGCGATGTCGGAAGCACTCGGACAAGACGTTTATCACTATCATCTGCACGTCGTTTATGTCCCCGTAGTTGAGAAAGAAATACTGTGGTCGAAACGGTGCAAGGATGAAAACTTGCGTGGCACAGTCAAAGAAAAAATTATGCAAGTGAGCAGCAGTAAAAAGTGGATTTCAAAACCTGC
The DNA here is from genome assembly GCA_045535475.1 of Acutalibacteraceae bacterium. Classification (GTDB taxonomy): domain Bacteria; phylum Bacillota; class Clostridia; order Oscillospirales; family Acutalibacteraceae; genus CAG-177. The sequence continues at coordinate 1,761 of JAZSLR010000053.1, forward strand.
TCTCGACGAAAACGGCAATCCCGTTTTACAGAAAAACGGTAAACCCGTTCTAAAAAAATCTTACAGCGTTCTGCAAGATGATTTTTATAACTATATGCGAAATGCAGGATACGATGATGTCGAACGTGGCGAGCGAGGAAGCTCCGAAGAACATCTCACGGTCACACAGTTCAAGGTTATGAAAGAAACAGAAAAGCTTGAAGCTCTTGAAGAAAAATACGAAAAAGGCGAATCAGAATATCAATCTCTGGTAGATAAAACCAAGGTTCGTAAAACCGTCAAAAAAGGATTTGACGAAATCGAAGAAATCGGAAAAACAAATTTCTTCGGCAAAGTTGAAATGACGCAAGATGATTGTACATATCTCAAAGAGCGAGCAAAAATGAGTCTGATTCAGGAAACGCAAATCACGGATTTAAAGAACAAACTCAGTTCCGCAAAAAAGGATATCGGCATCTGGAAGAAACGATACGAAACTCTGTATGAGCAGACAAAAGAATTTCTTGAAGCTGTCAAAAGAGCGCCCGAGAAAATCAAAACCGTAATTCAGCAGATTCTGCATACAGAAAAAGTTTCAGCTCACACTCCCCGTGAGAAACATAAAAATGATGTTGAACACTGATTTGCAAGACCTGTAAAAAACGCAAAAATCCGAATAGCAGCAGTTCAAATGAACTCTGCATCATTTGGACTGTTTCTATCGGATAACGAACTCACTTTTACGGCTGTAGAGCCGAAGAAAAATTACAAAAACCATACTATTTTCACAGAAAGAAGGTATTTATGAAAACAGGTTTGAAGAAACGTCAGAAACACACGGAAATCTACTTCAATGAAGAAAGTCCGCTCGTAGAAATTTACACTCACAACACCAACCTCAAAAACCGTCTTACGGAATATGCGGAGAAATATCCCGAGTATTGCCGACAGTTCGATGACGATGAACAAGGCGGATTAAGATTCGAAATTGAGAAAGGCAGATTCGGTTTCCGACTGACTGCACCCTACTCCGATGAACGGAGAGCAAAATCAAGCGAAAACGCAAAACAGAATGGAATACACAGGAGGTAATTTATAATGAAAAAATTTATTATTGATGAAAAAACAGGTCTCGCTTACACACTTGTCGGTGATTATTATATCCCGAACATAACGCTTCCCGAACCCGACAAACGTCCAATCGGAATGTGGGGCAGAAAACGTCTCGCATACCTCAAAGAGCATCGCCCGGCACTTTACAACAGACTCGTTCTCCGTTGCAAACTGCACAGTCACCTTGCCGATGTGAACGAGCAGGTAACCGAAAGGCTTGACCGACTCATTGAGCAGATGGCAAAAGCCGAAGGTGTAAACGAAAGGCTGAAAATCAAAGACCAGATGCTCTGGGTTGCCCAAATGAATAACATCCGCAACCGTGCCGAAGAAATCATCCACGTTGAGCTGATTTACGATTAAAACATACTGCAGAAATAATCTTTACGGAGGTTTTCAAAATGTCAGGATTCATCAAAGAATTCTATTACGGTAACATCGAACCGCAGGAATTCAGTCCCGAACTTGCTGCGAAATTAAAATCGAAGCTGAATGCTCTTGTTGAAAATGAAAAAGCTCTTGATTCAACGTTAAAAGGTGAAGAAAAAGAATTGTTTCTGAAATATGTAAATGCACACAATGAGTTTCTTGCAGTCAGCATCACAGACAGTTTCATCTCAGGCTTTCGCCTCGGCGCAAAATTTGCTTATGATACTTTTGTTGATGGTTGACAAACAAAAGATTTAAAGATATCATAAAAATGTCTTGAAGATTTAATCGACTAAAGCTAAAAGAGGTACCATATATGAAAATCAAAAGATTAATGACAATACTTTTATCATTGCTATCTTTAACCGGTTGCGGTGCTCCCGCCTATCCGAACAATACCTACAAACAGATTACTATGAACGAAGCCATTGATATGATGGAAAAAGAAAAGGATTATATCATTTTGGATGTCAGAAGACCCGATGAGTTTGCCGAAAAGCATATTCCAGGTGCTATCAACATTCCCAACGAAATAATCGGAACCGAAGATATCAAAGAGCTTCCGAATAAAAAGCAATTAATTCTCGTTTATTGCAGAAGCGGAAATCGAAGCAAACAAGCATCCGAGAAATTAGTCAAGCTTGGTTACACAAACATCGTTGAATTCGGCGGAATCATCGATTGGCCCGGTGAAACTGTTTCGGGAAATTAACAATTATCAGAATAGCAGAGAGGTGTAAATCTCTCTGCTATTTTTGTCGTAATATTGCACAATTGAAATAGTTATGTATTGTGTAAAAGGTAGAATATTGAAGAAACTCAAAACTTTTTGCGTAACAAATCGTAAATTCCGTCATATATATAATAGAGCATTTGATTTGCTCTTGTTATTATCGCTTCTAATATTTTAGAGATTTTAAATATTAATTTAGTTTTCGCTTTATTTTTTGTTGCAAAAGCTATTTAGAATTGGTATAATATATTGGTAAAATTATATTCAATTCAGAGGTGTAATTATGGCTGTAAGTTATAAAAAATTATGGAAACTCCTGATTGACCGTGATATGAAGAAAAAAGACCTCGCTGTTATTGCGGATATAAGCAATTATACCGTAACCAAAATGAGCAAAGGCGAAAATGTTACTGTCGAAACCCTCGGCAAGATTTGTGCTGCCCTGGGTTGCGGCGTTGACGATATTATGGAATTTATACCCGAAGAATGAAAGTGAGGTGCGGATAATGGCTCTTGAAAATAAATTAGGAATTACAAGCTCTCCCGAACTTGCTGAAGCCGAAGAAAGAATAAGTAAGAAAAAGGCTATCGAGCTTTTTGAAAACGGTACTCTCGATAAACTTGAAGCAGGCAAATTCGCATCTCTCAAAGCAATTCATCAATATCTCTTTGATGATATTTATACCTTTGCTGGCGAAGTTCGTAAAGTAAATATTGCAAAAGGAAACTTCCGTTTTGCACCTATAATGTATCTTGAAGCAGCTCTCGATAACATTGATAAAATGCCACAGTCAACTTTTGATGAGATCATCGAAAAATATGTTGAAATGAATATCGCCCACCCTTTCCGTGAAGGTAACGGAAGAAGTACACGTATCTGGCTCGACTGCATTCTTAAGAAAGAGATTGGTATGGTTATAGATTGGAGTCAGGTTGACAAAGAAGATTACCTTCTTGCTATGGAACGCAGTCCTATTAAAGATATTGAAATCAAGCATATCCTTAAAAACGCCTTAACCGACAAAGTTAATGACCGTGAGGTTTATATGAAAGGCATCGACCATAGCTACTATTACGAAGGCTATACTACATTTAAGACGGAAGAGTTATAAGGAGAATATTATTATGAACTTAAAAGATTTATCATCAGAAGGTAAAATTGCATATTTGATTGTACCTATTTTAAAGGTTCTCCAAGCAGCTGGTGGTCAGTTAGAACGTTCTGAAATCAAAGAAAGAATCGCCGATTTAGATGACCAAATAGCTGAATATGCAGAATTGGAAAAGAAATCCAAGAAAACAGGCAATACATATAAAGAATTCAATTTTAAGTTCAACTTCGCTATTAAAGACTTGTTTTTTAATGGCTTGTTGACATACACAAACACTTCTCCTATTACGCTTACCGAAAAAGGATTATATCTCGATATAGATAAACTCAATGTGCAGAAAGATATTATTGAAACTTCAAAAACACATTGGGAAGAATTAAGCAAAAACAACAAGAAGAACAAGAATGTTGATGTTGCTGATAATGAGGAAGAAACACAAGCTGAAGAAAAAATCAAGGATGATTTCAAGGAGACTCTTCTTGCGGCTATTGCAAAAATGTCACCCAAGAAATTCGAGGCTTTTTCAAGAGCTTTGCTTAATAAAATGGGCGTTGAATTCACGGAAAAAGGTGTTCAGATCAGTAATGACGGTGGAATAGATGGTTACGGATATCATATCGATGCTAACGACTTCAGAACAACAAGAGTTGTTATTCAGTGCAAAAGATATAATGTAGCACCCGTCAGAGAGCCTGAAATAAATCAGTTTTTAGGTGCTATGAATAAATATCAGGCTGATTACGGTGTGTTTATTACTAACGGTAGATTTACTAATTCAGCAAGAATTGCTGCTAGAGAAGGTTCTCCTATTACACTGATTGATGGTAATGAACTTGTAAGACTTGTTAAGAGATACGAGCTTTATATTACACCAGTTCAGACTTATGTGTTAGACGATTTTTATAACTCAGAGGAATAATCAAGGTGATTCATTGTGGATGAAATAAAAAAATTTTGGAAAAAACACAAGAAAAAAATTATAATATGGTCAACGATTGGAATCTTCTGCCCTTTATTTATTGTTCATTTGCTTTTTAAATGGAAAACAGGTATAGATTTTTTTGAGGCTGAATGGAGTGCGGGAGAACTCTTGGAATATATAGGAACAATACTTACTTTTATATCCACAATCATTCTTAGTGTGCTTGCTTTACAATCTTCAAATAAAGCTAACAAACTATCAGAGAAAGTAATTGAAAATGAGCAGGATAGATATCGTTTAGAAATGCGTCCATTTGTGCTTGTTAGCGATTGGAAGGCATTTGAAATTGATATCAAAGAACTCATCGACGATCCTAAAGAAAAATATATACAAATAGGTCTGTGTAAAGGTGGAACAGCATTGGGATTAGCGCTTGAATTAACCAATACCACAGAATCTTGCATCACGGTTCAGTATGAACGTGGTACAACAAGAAATCCTGAGCTTTGTTGGAGCAATGCCGCTATTAATCAAGAAAATTTAAAGATGAGTTTGGCTCCCGGTGATAAAGATAGATTTATATTCTATGCTCCACCTGAGTTTATGGAGAAACAAATTAGCCAACGAGTTACCGTTGAACTGACGCTAGAAAATCGTTTTTCAAAACGCTACAAAGAAACATTTGTGATAATTATAACCTCACTGTCTGATAAAGTATACCGTATTCCCGGTAAATGGCATTGCCACCTATTTGCTCAAGAATATACAATAGGACGACATGAAAAGGACGAAAATGGTGACCCTATATGTATTAATGAGGAGTTATAAGAAAGCGAGAATTATGTATGAGTACAAATATATCAAAACAAAAACGCGAGGATTTACTCGCCAAAATAAAAGAAATTCGTACCTTTATTTCTGCTGCACCGCAGGATGAGAATACAGGTAATCTTTTGTCATACCTTTCTGAACTTGAAAAAGATGTTAATGGCAAAAAATATGGTCTTGTTTTTGAAGAACACCGTGAGGAAATTGACGAGGTACTTGATACTCATACACCTGTACTTACAGAAGATGAAAATCTTTTCATTGATAACGGCGAACAGATGAATTTTCTTATCGAGGGCGATAATCTTGCCTCGTTAAAATTGCTTGAAAAAACACACAGAGATAAAATTGATCTTATTTATATAGACCCGCCATACAATACGACAAATCAAGATTTTGTCTATGACGATACATACATTGCGGCAAATGATGGGTATCGCCATAGTAAATGGATTTCTTTTATGTCAGAACGCTTAAAAATTGCTAAAAGACTTCTTTCCAAAAGTGGTGTTATAGCAATCAGTATCGGATACCAAGAAGTTCACAACCTGATGTTACTCTGCCAAGAGTTGTTTTATGAAAAAAATGTCACTTGCGTAACTGTTCAAACATCAGGTGGAAAACCTAACGGCGGCTTTAATATTACATACGAATTTATTGTGTTTATTACTCCTGAAGACTTTTCGCCTAATGCAAGCGAAAGTGCTATGAATGAATATGCTTCACCTTATCACGGAATGAACTTGGCTACCTTTGATCAAGTTCAAAGACCGGGACAAGCATATCCGATTTTTGTTGATAAAGATGGAGTTTTTCTCGGTTGTGGTAAATCCCTCACAGAAAGGGTTAAAAGCGGAGAATATACTGGCAAGTTAGAAGATTTTACTTATGATTATTCCGAAGCACCCGAAGGGGCATTTGCAATATGGCCCGTCACACGAAAAGGTATTCCTTGCGTGTGGCGACTGATTCCAACACGTCTTGCGAGAGATTGGGAAAAAGGATATATAAAAATTGTCCCTCAAAACCCCGGCAAAACACAAAATCTTTTTACTGTGCAATACCTATCGGATGGTGTTATCAAAAAAATAGAAAGTGGCGAATTGGAAACACATCGGATTTCTGAAGATATCAGAATTCCCACCATAGATGTTGATAATTACCGTACCGCAGGAACAACAATACAAGCGATATGGACAGAAAAATCATACTACACTACTAACGGTGGTAATGAAATGGCGGATATATTAGGTAGTAAAAAGGCATTTTCGTATCCTAAACCACTTGCTCTAATTTCTGAAATCGTGCAACGTATATCAGGTACAAATTCGACAATTCTCGACTTTTTCGCAGGAAGTGGTACAACTGGACATGCTGTTATGAAGTTAAATGCAGAAGATAATGGTAATCGTAGATATATTCTTTGCACAAATAACGAAAATAATATTTGCCGTGATGTTACCTATGAACGCATAAAGCGTGTAATTGATAAAGAGGCATATGAAGAAAGTCTTAAATACTACAAAGTTGATTATATCCCTGTTAGCGAGCGTATGTATTATGAATATGCTGATGACCTTCTTCGTCATATCAAAGAACTTGTTGAACTCGAAAACGGCGTTAACTTTACAAACAATGCGGAAATAGCCATTGTTCTTACCGATGAGGAAATTGAAGATTTCGTCGCAAATACTGAAGAATTCTCAAAGTGCAAAAAACTCTATATGGGACACGATCTCTTACCTACTGAAGAACAGGAACAGGCTATATCTTCGCACGAAATAGAGGTTAATATAATTCCCGATTATTATTACAGAGATTTACAGGAGGGCTGATTATGACATTAAAAGATTTTCAGCTTACAGCGGTTAAATCGTTATTTGAAGCTATGGACAAGCCTGCCCGTGATATTATCCTTAAAAGTCCTACGGGTAGTGGCAAAACCATAATTCTTACATACTTTATGCATCAGTATATACAGTCTTTTTCAAAAACTGTTTTTGTGTGGCTTACACCGGGTAAAGGTAACCTTGAAGAACAGAGTAAAGCGAAAATGGATAAGTATATCCACGCTTCGCAGACAAAACTTCTCTCAGATGTTATGACAATAGGCTTTGAAGAAAATGACAGTTGTTTCATCAACTGGGAAAAACTTACAAAGAAAGGCAACAATGCTCTTAAAGACAGTGAGCGTACAAACTTCCTTGAGCATATTCAGAATGCCTTAAACAACGGTTTACATTTTGTAATTATTGTAGATGAAAGTCATCAGAACAATACTATAAAGGCGGATGAGATTATTCAGTATTTTCACACCGATAAAATCATCCGTTGCTCTGCTACGCCCAAAGGCATAAAGAACGCAGAAGTTATTGAAATTCCCGAAGAAGAGGTCATAGCGGCAGGTCTTATCAAGAAAATGCTCATTATCAATGAGGATTTTCCGCAGACAGTTGTAACAGAAAATCAGACTGAGTATCTTCTTGAACAGGCTTATAATAAACAAAGAAATCTGCATGCTGCATTTTCACAAAATAACTGTGATATTAATCCTCTTATTGTCGTTCAGCTTCCGAATAATTCTGATGCTTTACTTGACAATATCGAGCGTTGGTTCGAATCACAGGGTATTACATACGAAAATGGTCAACTTGCAGTATGGCTTGATAAAAGGCACGAAAACCTTGAAGATATTGAAACAAACAACGCAAAACCCGTTGCAGTAATAATTAAGCAGGCTGTAGCAACAGGTTGGGACTGTCCGAGAGCACAGATTCTTGTTAAACTCCGTGACAATATGGATGAAACATTTGAAGTGCAGACCATCGGCAGAATACGCCGTATGCCGGAAGCAAAGCATTACAACAATGATTTGCTTGACAGTTGCTATCTATATACTCTTGACAGTAAATTCACTGCGGGTGTTAAAGCGTCTCTCGGCAAAGGCGCATTGGAAGCCTGCACTCTGTTTTTGAAAAATGAATATAAGCAGATTACTCTTACAAGTGAACAGAGAACAACATACACAATTTCACGCAGTCCGCAAAAAGCCTTACTTGCTGTTGCAAAATATTTTGAAAGCAAATACAAAACGGGTACCAATAAGGCAGAGAATAAAACTCGTTTACAGGCTGAAGGTTTTGTTTTTAGTGAAGATATTATTCGTCACACACTTTCAGGTGAAACTGCCACGCTTGATTTTGATTCATCTGATATGAATACAATATCGGTTACAGAAAAAATCAATACAAAAACACACGGTCGAGATTATCACCATAAAATCAGCAAAATCGGCCTTGATATAGGTATGGAATATTCTTATACCAATACCATAGTTAGAAAACTCTTTGATGCCAATTTCAATTACAACAGAAAGATTCTTAATTTGCCACCAAGAGAAGTTTATTCATTTGTCTTAAATAATGAAATCTTACTTAAAAATGCCATCCGTGAAGCGATGGCTGCAGATATTGCTCAGATTCAATTAGAAGCACCTGCTGTTTCAACCTATGAATTCCGTATTCCTCAGTCCTGCATTTTCACCTATGATGCAAGTGCAAAAACTCATGCAGTAATGGAAAAGAATGTGTATCAGAATTATCTTTCCTCTGCAGAGCCTCGCTCTTCTTCTGAAAGAAAGTTTGAGAAATTCTGTGAGCGTTCATCTTCCGTTGAATGGTGGTACAAGAATGGTGATAAGGGTAATGAATATTTCTCTATTGTCTATCAGGATAATTCAGGTAAGCAGAAGCTGTTCTACCCTGACTATGTTGTAAGCGCAAACGGTGAAATATGGATTATTGAAACAAAAGGCGGATTTGACCGTAGCGGTAACAGTCAGGATATTGATATGTACACACCCAAAAAATTTGTTGTCCTTAAAAAATATCTTGAAAAATATGGCTTAAAAGGCGGTATTGTCCGCAACGACGATAAGAGTGACGAACTTTGTATCTGCATGAATAACTACTCTGATGATATTCAGAGTGATGATTGGAAAGTTCTTGAAGAAACATTAAAGTGAGGAAGTAGTATGCGGATTATTGAGCACAGACAGTTAACGGATCTAAGCCCTGCAAAGGTTCAATTTATAAGAATAGACCCTGAGGATATTTCTGCAACTTTAGCAGATATACTCAAGGTCTTGATGGACATGTCTTGGCTCAAAAATTTCGACGAGGAGTATGAGAAAAACGCATTTGCATCCAAAGCGAACAAAACAATTGTGGACATTAAGGATAAATTTAGTAAATGCTCTAACGATAAGGTAACAAGCAGCGCTGGCGAATATGTTGTTTCCGAATTAGCCCGTGAAGCACTTATAAATCAATTGAAATATTTGGATATACCACTTGCCGAATTGCTAGGTAAGAAAAAATCAGGGAATCCAGGATTTGATTTTCATAGTGCGAATATAACCACAGATACCATTATTTTTGGAGAGGCTAAATATGTTGCGACCACAAGTGCATACTCAACCGCATTGCCTCAAATTGAAGAATTCATTCGAGACGGAAAAGATATTGAAGATCTTCCCGATTTAAAACCGTTTTGCACATCCAATGCTTTAAATCGTGCAAATAAAGGGCAAAAAGGCTTTGCAGCTGCATTTTCAGCAAGAAGCACTTCCTCTGATAATCTTATTAACAGTATAAAAGCTCGTTCAGACTTCAAATCTCTGTTGTGCTATGAAGAAATCATTTTAGTGGCGGTGAATATATGAGTAATGTTCTTGAACAGGGAGATCTTATCAGAAAAATACGCGATGGTGTCAATTTAAATGAAATTATGTCATACGCAAAAAATAGTCTTTATAAAAATGGTCCAACAGATACCGTTGTGCTTGAAATCTTATCTTACATAAAGATCTTTCATCCCGATTATTTTAAGAAATGCGAGAACGATATAGTAGCAACAATGGGACTATATTTCAAAAATCCTGTTCCAGAATCCCTTGAAGGCTTGATTTTTGATTTGTATAGTCAACATATTCAAGAAAAATGGGGAGCGCCATACACTCCAGTACAAGCTAATATACTGCAACAAATTCAGGCCAAGAAATGCTTTAGTTTTTCAGCGCCTACAAGTACGGGAAAATCTTTTGTGTTTCGTCATATCATTACAGGCTCAACCAAAGACATTGCCGTAATAGTTCCTTCAAGAGCGTTAATAAATGAATATTATGACCGTGTTTCTGAGTTGGTAAACACGAAAAAAGTTAATGTTTTATCCTTTGTTGACCAAATAAACACAAAGCACGCTAATCGTAATGTTTTTATCCTAACCCCCGAAAGAGCACGAGAATTATTTAAGAACAAACAATGGATTGACTTAGAATATATTTTGTTTGATGAAGCACAGTTGAGTGACGAGGGATCGACTCGAGGATTATATTTTGATAGTATAGTTCGTAGAGCATTGGTTGCTTTTCCAAATGCTAAATTTATCTTTGCGCACCCTTTTATTTCAAATCCTGGTGCACAATTAAAAAAGAACAACATTGATTTTGATGAAAACGCAGGTGCGGTTCAATATCAGCATAAAAATGTTGGACAAATATTTTATGTTCACGATGGCACAGATTATTATCACCTTGGTACAAACAAGGATATTCTTGGAAAATTTAAGTTAAAATCAACATTTGATCCGATTGAACAGATATTGAATGGTGGTGGGAGCGTTCTTATCTATGTACCTAAGACACATATTCTAAACAAATCAATTTATCATAAATTCGCAAAATATATTTCAATGTGTCCTAAAATCCAAGATCCAGATGCATTGAAGATGATTGAGGATTTAAGAAAATATTTAGGTGCTTCGAAAGGCAATAGTAACTTTTATAGTTCGGATATGATTTCAAAGCTTGAACACGGAGTGGTTACACATCACGGATCTATGCCTTTGTCTGCCAGATTAATTCTTGAGCATTTTACACAAAAGGGATTCTGTCATATTTGTTTTGCAACCTCTACATTGGAACAAGGTATCAATATGCCATTTGACGCCGTTTATATTGACCGTTTTGAGGGTTCACGTTCTCTATCAGTAAAAAATCTCATTGGTCGTGCAGGACGTTCGACCTCTATAAACAAATTTGATATTGGCAGTGTTGTTATTCACGATTCTGCGAAAACAACATTCCGAAAAGTAATAGTAAAAGAAGAACCTATATCTGAGATTTCGCACTTGGATAAAAAGGACGAAACCATTGATGAGAAATACGACGAGTTTAAGAAAGCAATCAAGGAAGGTACGTTCAACGACGAGTACAATTTGACTGAGGCAGACCTTGAAAGACTAAGAAACGATCAAATATCAACGTATATTCCTGAACTTTTAGATATGATGTTTGATGAGCAAGATAAACTGATTGACGGTGATGAGGATATACAGGAAGTGAGAGAAGTATTTCACAATCTATATGCAATATATCTTGGTCGAAAACTCACTTCCGCAGAAAAGGCAATATTGTCTCACGCAATTAAAATTATGTTGTGGAAAGTATCGGGCAGAACATTTAGAAATATTTGTCAATATCGTTATGCATATGCAGCATCGGTGAACGAGAGGCGTAAAAATCCGGAAAAAGAGAAATCCATCTGTGCAAAGTATATAGCAGGATATAATGATATTCCCGACAAAAAATTACCTCAATATCCTCTTTTTAGCACAGAAATATTAGCCAAGGATGTTGACTATGATTTGATAATCTATGATACCTATGATTACTTGGACAAGCTAATAGGGTTTAAGTTGAGTGATATTTTCTACGCTATTTTTCATGAATATTATGGAAAAACTAAGGATGAACGTTCTTTGAAACTTGCCAAGTATATCAAATACGGCACTATAAATGAAAATGAAATATGGATGCTTCGTTATGGATTGACATTTGAGGACATTGAATGGGCAAATAATTGTATAGATTCAATTAATGAACAAGAAATAATTTTTAATGATAATATAAAGGAACTAAAAAGTTCACAACTAAAGATAATTGAACGATATATTCACAATTAATCAAACCACATAAAAGACTGTTCATAAATCAAACTATTTTTCACAAACAGAGCTTGAATGCTTCAAGCTCTGTTTATTTTAACTATACTACCAATAATAAAGCCATCCGATTCTGACAATATATACAATATGTGGTGTCGTGCTTGCAAATTATCCCAAGATAGTGTATAATATAAATCACAAAATGTAAACTGAGGTGCTAACATGTCAAAACAAACCGATTGTCCCCTGTGTAATTCAAAAGCAACATCTCATCCCAATTATGAAAAAGACACCATCTTTTATACCTGTCCTGTGTGTGGTCGCTATGAAATATCTGTATTTCATAAAATAAACCATAATTATCTTGCATCATATTTAATTTATAACCGTTTCGAAGATTGTATAAATGAATACCGTTATCATACCACATTGGACAAGGAGCTTTGTGACAAATACAGAGAAGATTTTGAAAAAGGTAACAATACTCACGGACGTCCTGTACATATGGATGAAGAAATAATTGAGAATTGGTATCCCAAAACATTCAGTGAACGTATAGATTATATCCTTTTATACTTGAACAACAGAATAAAGCATATAGGTCAACAACAGTCATTTGAATATTCAGAACTACTAAGTGCATTTTTTATTGATAGAAAAGAACAGAACAAATCTTCAGCAAATAATGCTAACGAATGGTGTCATCGCGACGACGATGACTGTGAAAACGAACTAAAATATATGCTTGATTATTTAAAAGAATGCTCATATATTAAATTTCTCGATGGGTATAGCGAGAAAGTATGGGCAGAAATTTCATTGTCGCCAAACGGATATGCAAGAATTGATGTTCTGCAAAAAAATACGGCCTTCGGCAAGAATGTCCTCGTTGCAATGAAATTTGGAGACGAAACAAAAAATCTCCGTGAATCAATCCGCAAAGGGATTACCGAAGCAGGTTATAATGCTGTATTTATTGACGAAGTACAACATAATGATTTTATTACACCTGAATTATTGAAATATATCAAGGACAGCAAGTTTGTTGTTGTCGATTTGACACACCAGAATAACGGAGCCTATTTCGAAGAAGGATATGCAATGGGATTAGGTAAACCTGTAATTCAATTATGTAAAAAAGATACACACTTACATTTTGATATTGCTCAAAAAAACACAATAATTTGGGAAACTGAGGAAGATATTCCTGATAAACTTGTAAATCGAATAAAGGCTACGATAGAATGATATATTCTGTGCCCCCCTTTTATCAAAGGAATAAACATCAGAAACAATTTTTATCACTTCAAAAACAGTTTATCGCTTTAAAGTGTTGACATTACGCTGAAAGTGTGCTAATATTATCTCAAATCCACAGGAATCTGATACCACAGATAAAAAGTGTACTCTGATACTAAATGATACTAAACATTTTGAAAAATCGGGGCAATTTTAAAAGTCCAAACAAATGTTCGTCTTATTTATCAAGGGTTTTCGGGTTTACAAATATCAAAAAAGTGCCAGATTAGGCGAGTGGGAATAATACAACCAAACGGCACAAGCGTTGATACACCTCGGGTTTGAGGTTTCAACAATGCTCCGTGGCAACGTTTTGGCAACATTTGAATTATCTAAAAGTTAAGAGCTAACTGATTTTTATAGTCAGTTAGCTCTTTTTGTTTATTCAACTCAAAAAATCCAAACGAATTTCTGTACTTTAATAATCATATGTCCTCAAATCGTCAACTTTGCCGTCAATAACATCCAGATGAATCGAATAATTGGTTGATTCTCCGCCGTTATATTCAAGAACATTATATTCTAAATAATAATAGCGAGTCAAACCAAAATCGGGATGATTATATTCTCTTACGTATTGCGGAACAACTCCAAGCTCCTTAAATTTATCAATCATTTCCTTTTCCGTCATACCCTCAAAAAAGTTATTTCCTATTTTTTCCGTTTCCTTGGTTGTTGCTTTTTCGATGTAATACGTCCCGATGCTTGCCTGAATATACACTTGACGTACTCCGTCACTGTTTTCCATACGATTCAGTTCCACGGAAACATTTTCTCCCGCTTCGTTGCCCAGATAAAACTTACCTGAGCCATATTCCGTTTCGGAATAGCCAAGCTCTTCAAGCTCATTTTTACATTTTTCAATCGGAACATCAACATAACCCTCTACAAAGAAATTTTCAATAATATCAATCATATCTTCTCTGCATCTGAGCTGGCCTTTTGTGGGTTCTTTAGGAGTTTCAGGTTTCTGATTTCCTTGGGATAAATAATCCGAATAATCCGTGTCATTCTTTTCAAATCTGCCGTTCCTATATAAAATTCCGACCGAAACAAAGCTCGCCGCAACCATCACTACCGCAAGGATAACAGCCGCGATCTTGAAACCCTTAAGTTTTTCCGCTCCGCTGTTGGTATTGATTATGATTGACACAATCCACGAAAGAATGAGGAATAAAACCGTAATTGCAGCAATTAAAAACATAACCCATTTTTCATAATACATTATTTCCATCAAGGTGCTGTTTCGACCCGGAATAACATAAGATACTGCAGAAATTATGTTAAGATATATCACAAAAATCAAAGCAATAGTCAAAGGTATTCCGCCTATAAGTGCTTTTTTCTGACCTTTTATCAGATAATAAAGCGGAAGAGAAAACGCAAGACCTGTCAAAAAGAGGGAAACTGTCAACACCGAAGTCACGGTTGAAATGTGACTTGAATCCAGGTACGGAAAATATTCGGAAAGTTTGGAAACTATGTCATTATCTTGAGCAAAAATCATACCTGCTGCCGTTACAACGGTTAAAGCTATGAGCATTTCCGCCAGAATAATAATGTACCTTGCGGAAACACGGTGAACAGCCGAATACGGCAGCGTACGTGAATAATCGGACCAACAGTTTTTATCGTCTTCTATAAACGAACGTGCCGTCAATCCCACCATCAAGCTCAACAAAACGACCGACATAGTACCTAAAAAGATACAAGCTGCACCCGTGGCAACATAGATGGCGAGATAAGCAAGACCTGTTTTTTTCCAGACATAAAACTCTTTTAAAAGTGCACCCTTCATTTATTTATCCCCCTTTACTATGAAAACAAACAAATCTTCAATGCTCACAGAATTTATCTCAAAATCATTCGGAATTGCCGTTCTTTCAACAACAGCTTCAACTCCGTACTGCGATTCACGTTTTCCGATTATCGACTCGGGGCTGATTTTTTCAAGGTCAGAGCCGGTGCAATGAATAACACCATATCTTTCAAGAAGCCTGTCCTTTTCGTCGCAAAGAATAACCTTTCCCCTGCTGATAAACGCAACGTAATCGCAAAGCTTTTCAAGATCGCTGACAATGTGGGATGAAATCAGCACCGATTTCATCGGATCTCTTGTGAACTCATTAAATATGCTGACAATTTCGCTTCTGATAACCGGATCAAGTCCGTTTGTGGGTTCATCAAGAATAAGCAGCTTTGCGTTGTGTGAAAGAGCAACGGCTATGCTCAGCTTGATTTTCATTCCCTTTGAAAGAGATTTGAATTTCTTTTTGGGAGCAATATCAAACTGTTTAAGCAGTTCATAATATTTTTCGTTGTTCCAATTATCATATGTTTTCGCCATAATTTTTCCCACTTCCGCTGCATTGAGCGAATCGGAAAAACAAGGTTCATCAAGAACAACACCGATATCGTTTTTGGTTTTGTTTGAACTCGGATTTACTTCTTCACCGAAAATTTTTATTGAGCCCGCATCCCTTTTTATAATATCGAGAATCAGTTTTATGGTTGTACTCTTTCCCGCACCGTTTTCTCCGATAAGCCCCATAATGCAACCGTACGGTAAATCAAGGCTGATGTTATCGAGCTTAAAATTTGTACTGTTACGGTTCTTATATTTCTTGCTGAGACCTCTGATTTCAATTGCGTTCATAGACTATTCCTCCTCTGAAATAATTCCGAACATCTGAATAACTTCATCTGCTGAAAGATTGCAGGATGCCGCAAGAACAGCAATCTTCTGCATATACCCTTCAATCTTTTTCAGATTTTCTTCACGGATAAGCTCTGTATTCTTTGCCGCAACAAAACAACCCTTGCCCGCAACTGTATAGATAAAGCCTTCTCGTTCCAGCTCATCATAAGCTCTTTTTGTTGTAATAACACTTATACACAAATCCTTGGCAAGGTTTCGGATTGAAGGCAACGCCTCATCCTCTTTCAGCGTTTCGTTTATTATCTGATTTTTAATCTGAGAATAAATCTGCTCATAAATAGGACATCCGCTTTTGTTGTTTATAAATATGTTCATTCGGCACCTCCTTTTTGTACAACTGTTTATAAACAGTATATACAGTTTGCAAAAGTTTGTCAATACCATATGGCAACAAAAAACATAACCCTCGGCATAGCCGAGGGCTTGGATTTTTATGAAAACTGTGAATTATAGAGCGTGCTGTAGAAGCCGCCGAGCTTTATAAGCTCATTGTGATTACCCTGTTCGGTGATTTCGCCGTCCCTTACAACAAGAATGGTGTCTGCATTCTGTATTGTAGAAAGTCTGTGAGCAATCACAAAGCAGGTTCTGCCCTTCATCAGGTCATTCATAGCATCCTGAATCTGAATTTCTGTTCGGGAATCAACATTTGAGGTTGCCTCATCGAGAATGAGCATCGGTGCATCTGAAAGAAAGGCTCTTGCAATTGTTATCAATTGGCGCTGCCCTTTGGAGATATTAACACCGTCATCCGAAAGAACCGTGTTATAGCCGTCAGGCAGACTTTCTATGTAACTGTCGATTCTTGCCGCTTTTGCGGCCAGCTTAACCTCCTGCATCGTTGCATTCTCTCTGCCGTATACGATGTTATCATAAACCGTACCGTGGAAAAGCCAGGTGTCCTGCAGCACCATAGTAAATGCAAGCCTTAAATCCGAGCGTATGATTTTAAGTGCAGGTATTGAATCAATACGAATCTCGCCCGATTGCGAATCATAGAATCTCATAAGAAGGTTTATAATTGTTGTTTTTCCTGCGCCCGTAGGACCTACGATTGCTATGGTTTTTTCTTTCGGCACGGATATTGAAACATTTTTCAGAATCGTTTTTTCAGGAGAATATCCGAATGTGATATTATCAAATTCCACATTTCCTTCAACCTTTTTTAATTCCTTCGCATCCGGCAAATCAAGCGGTTCGGGTTCTTCGTCCAATATACGGAAAACACGCTCCGCGGCAGAAAACGCTGACTGAAATTCGTGCAGGATATTTGAAAATTCATTTATGGGACCTGCAAATTTACGGGAATACTGAACAAACTGAGCAACACCTCCGAGCGAAATAAAAAACGCCGAACCTGCCAGTACAGCCCCGCTTTGGGAATACATATAAAGTATTCCGCCGAAGATTGCCACAAGAGCTATCGAAACATTGTTAATAAGATTAATAGTCGGAAAAAGCATTGCCGCATTGTACTCTGCATCATAATATGCATTCATAGCAGCTTCGTTGCGGTCATTGAAACGGCCGGAAATAACATCCTGCCTGCCGTACGCCTCAATGGTTCTCGCTCCCGAGAGCATTTCCTCTGCATAGCCGTTAAGCTCGCCGTATTTTTTCGACCTTGCACGGAACAAAGGTCTCACTTTTTTGGAACGGTAACGGGTAAACAGCACAGAAACCGGAACGGTGAAAACAAAAATAAGAATCATCGGTCTTGAAATCTGCCACATAAAAATCAGAGAACCCGCAACTGTATAAATGCTTGTCATAACCTGCACCAAATCATGCGAAAGAGTACTGTTTATGGTATCAATATCATAAGACAGATGGCTGATGATATCACCTGTAGGGTGAGTGTCAAAATATCCGACGGGCAAGGTGTTGAGCTTTTCAAAAAGCTCCTTGCGCATTTTATAGGTAATTTTCTGGCTGAGGTGAATCATAAGCACCGCAAGTGCATAAGAAAGCACCGCGGAAAGCGCATAGCACACTATCATTTTGATAACATTTCCCCATACAACAGAAAAATTCACACCACGCGCCGATTCAATTGCATCAATAGCCGCCCCCGAATAACGCGGACCAAGCAGAGAAAGTTGATTTGAAAGCAATGTGAAAATAACCGCAGGGATAAACAGATGCCATTGATTGATTACATACCTGCCGAGTCTGAGCATAATGCCCTTGTTATCTCTTTTATGCAGGGTATTATTTTCTTTTGCTTTATTATTCAACGAAGGCACCTCCCATCTGGGAATCGCTGATTTCACGGTATTCCGCACAGGTTTCAAGCAACTGTTCGTGCTTACCCTGACCGATAATTTTACCGTCATCTATAACAAGAATATGGTCACAGTTTTTAACCGAGCTTACTCTTTGGGCAACGGTAATAACGGTTGAGCCTGCCATATTTTCATCAAGCGCACGGCGCAGGTTTGCATCTGTTTTGTAATCGAGCGCAGACGATGAATCATCCAGAATCAGAATCTCGGGATTTGACACAATTGCACGGGCAATCAGAATTCTCTGTTTCTGACCGCCCGAAAGGTTTGTTCCCTTCGAGGAAAGCATACGGGCATAGCCGTCGGGCGAAGCGATTATGAAATCGTGCGCCTGCGCAACCTTTGCGGCTCTGATAATATCTTCTTTCGGGATATCTCTGCCGAAACGGATATTTTCTTCAATAGTATCGGCATAAATAAAATCGTTCTGCAATGCAACACCGAACATAGACGTCAGCTGTTCTCGGCTGTAAGAGGTTATGTTTCTGCCGTTTATTCTGATTTCGCCCGATTCCGGCTCATAAAAGCGCAGCAGAAGTTTTATGAATGTTGATTTTCCGCTGCCTGTAGCACCTATTATACCAAGCCTTTCACCTTTTTTCAGAGAAAGGGATATATCGTGAAGATTGTGCTTTTTACCGAAATATGAAAAAGATACATTTTCAAAAGAAATATGGATACCGTCAGATTTTCCCGTGTCTTTTGTTATATTGAATTTATCGGGAGTATCAAGAACCTCGGATATTCGGTTGGCGGAAGCGGCGCATTTTGTATACATAACAAACATTCGCGAAAGCGACATCATCGCCATTGAAATAAGAGTAAAATACTGCATAAAAGCAATAACCGTTGCAGGCGACGATAAGCCCTTCGACACTCTGACAGCCGCAACGGCAACAACAGCGGCAATGCCTAAATTCATAAGCAGTGTCATTACGGGATTAACGATGCCCATAACCGTGCCTGCCCGCCTCTCCTGCTTTGAAAGCTCGGAATTAACCTTATCATAGCGTCGGTTTTCGTGCTCGTTTTTGGAAAGAGCTTTGATAACCCTGATGCCCTGAGCATCCTCTCTTGCAACTCTGACCATATTATCCACCGATTTTTGCACCTTTGAGTAGAGAGGCACACCCTTGCGCGAAATACTGTAAACCGTTATGAAAATAACAGGCAGAGTGGCAATCATAACAAGTGCCAGCGCTCTGTCCATAATAAGCGTAAGCGAAATTCCTCCGATAAGCAGAATCGGAGCTCTGACACCCATTCTCTGCATCATACCGATGAAATTATGAACATTATAGGTATCGGTTGTTATGCGGGATTCAAGTGACGGAATGGTAAAACTGTCGGTATCGGCCGATGAGAGATAAAGCGTTTTTATAAAAAGCTCTTTTCGCATCGCCTTTGAAAAATTTGTTGTAACTCTTGCCGCCATTCGGTTGGCTGTAATATTTCCAACGCAAGCAACAATGCTGAAAAGCACCATAATGACACCGTAAAACACGATTTTGCCCACATTCAGTTCAACTATCACATTTTCCAGAATGTGCGTTAAAATATACGGCAGGATAAGCTCTGCCATAGTTCCCGTAACTTTTATAATAAATCCAACAAGCATCCGAAGCCTGAACGGTTTTAGATAAAATAATATCCTTTTCATTTTACAGCTCCTGAACCATACTTTTCGCCTTGCTTTCCATCCGATGTAAAACCGAGTGAAAAATCTCAAGCTCATCCGCTGATATTCCTTCGGAAATACACTCGTTCCATTCTTTGGCTATCGCTCTGACCTCAGGCAGAACTTCAAGCAATTTATCGGTCGGATAAACAAGGAACTGACGCTTGTCGTCGGGATTTGGTGTTC
Organism: Acutalibacteraceae bacterium; assembly: GCA_045535475.1. Lineage (GTDB taxonomy): Bacteria > Bacillota > Clostridia > Oscillospirales > Acutalibacteraceae > CAG-177. Next base: position 22,049 of record JAZSLR010000053.1, read on the forward strand.
TGGTTATATACCCGCAGTTTTCAAGATGATTAAGGGTTCTTGCAACGGTGCTTTTGTTAAGACAAATTTCACGGGTAATCTCTTCCTGCGAACGACCCGGTTTTTTTGAAATAATCAGTATAAAAGCGTGATGGCAGGCACATATTCCGTCCGATTTAAGCTTCTCGCTTCTGTATGTGGCCTGACATCGGCTTATACTGTTTAAACTTTTCATTATTCCGCGCATAAAAGCCTCCAAATTTGTTGCATATGCAACAGTTGTCAATGCAACAATTATACTGCTTGTCTTATTCCGTGTCAAGAAGCACCGCTGTAACTTGACAAGAATCAGAAAAATCCTTACAATAAAAATTACAAAATAAGGAGAATGAACGATATTATGAAAAATATTACGGAACACATCCGTCAGAGAAGAAGCGTCCGCACCTTTGACGGCAGACCTCTTGATGAAAATACAAAAGAAACACTTCTGAAATTTACTGAAAATCTCGAAAACCCTTTTGATATACCGGTAGAGTTCAAATTGATGGAGGCAAAGGAGTACGGGCTCAACTGTCCCGTTGTAAGCGGTACAGATTTATATTTGGGCGGAAAAATCAAATGCCTGCCGAATGCCAATGTTGCCTTCGGATATTCCTTTGAAATGTTGGTGCTGTATGCGCAGTCTCTCGGAATCGGGACAGTCTGGCTTGGCGGCACAATGAATCGTGCAGCCTTTGAACAGGCAATGGATCTCAGCGAGGACGAAATGATGCCTTGTGCCAGTCCCCTGGGATATACCGCAAAAAAGATGTCTTTGCGTGAGATTATGATGAGAAAGGCAATAAAAGCCGATGAACGTTTCCCCTTTGAGGATTTGTTTTTCGACGGTTCATTTGACACTCCTTTGACAAAAGAAAAAGCCGGCAAATTTGCCGAGCTTTTGGAAATGGTTCGTCTTGCTCCCTCTGCCGTAAACAAACAGCCTTGGCGAGTTGTTGTGGCAGATAATTCTGCTCACTTTTATCTCAAACGCAGTTTAGGCAGCAGTCACGAAGAAAAACCGGATATGCAGAAAGTCGACCTCGGCATAGCACTTTGTCATTTCGCTCTTGCTGCAAAGAAAAATGATTTAAGCACAGAGTTTCTGCAAAAAGATCCGAAACTTGCAACAACCCCCGAGTTCGAGTATATTGCATCTTATGTGCTTAAATGAACAGATTTATTATAATAATAATGTTTTATGGCAACATTTGAATTATCCTTAAAATTAAGAGCTAACTGATTTTTAATCAGTCAGCTCTTTTTTCATCTGCAACAACCTGTTCCAAAGTTAAGCCGCCGTCAAAAGCAGCCGTGTATATTATTTTTTAAAAAACAAAGACTTTTATGCACACTTCGTATTATGTTAGACTTGAATAGTTATTTGCGAATTTTTCACTCCATACTGTTTCGATGCCGTTTCTCCATTCGAGCGCTTTTTCTTTCATTTCGCTGCAAAGTTCAGGCATTTCCACTGAGAGATTATGTTTTTCACCGGGGTCGTTTTCCAGATCCGAAAGAAAGACCGCCGCTCTTTGCTCTTCGCCTTCAACAAGTTGACCGTTAAGCACAAGTTTATACTTTCCTTTTCTTGCGGCTGTCTGTCCTTCCATTTCCCAGAAAAGATATTCGTGTTCCGCTGTGCCCGTTCCTTTAATCATCGGAACAAGGCTCATTCCGTCAAGCTCGTATTCTTTGGGATTTCCTCCGCAAAGTTCAAGCAATGTCGGGAAAATATCGGTTGAAATGTGAGGCGCGGTTTCTACTGTGCTGTTTGTTCTGCCGTACCAACTGAGAATGGCGGGGATTCTTATTCCTCCTTCAAAGAGGCTGAATTTATGTCCGCTGAAAATACCCGCCGTACCGCCGTAATAATAATCCTGTGTACCGTCAAGCCAGTTTCGGGATTCTCTCGAGGGTCCGTTGTCACTCTGAAAATAAATGATTGTATTTTCAAGAAGTCCTTGGCGTTTAAGTTCGTTTCTTATTTCGCCAACACCGTCATCAACCGCGCTTATCATTGCCGCCATAATCTGTCTGTCTTTTGAAAGATACGGAAATCTTCTGATATATTTTTCTGGTGCGTGCATCGGATAATGAGGCGCATTGTAAGCAACATACAGAAGAAAAGGTTCTTCGCGGTGCTTTTGGATAAATTCAACACTTTTTCGTGTTATACGTTCGGTCATATACTCCCCGTTTTCATATACCTCCTCATCGTTTTCCCAAAGGTCGTGAGTAGGGTCGGTGTTTCCGTCTGCCATACCCCAATAAAATATGTGGGAGTAATAGTCAACGCAGCCTGCAAGAAATCCCGAAAATTCATCAAATCCGTTTGCATTCGGTCTGCATTCATTTTTAAGTCCGAGATGCCATTTACCCATAATTCCTGTTTTGTATCCAAGTTTTTTCAAAGCGGTTGCTATGGTCGGAACTTCCGGCGTAAGTCCCGAAGCTCTGCGATGACCTGCAAGAATTGCTCTTACACCTGCGTTTCCCGGATATCTGCCTGTCAGAAGAGAAGCTCTTGACGGTGAACATACGGGAGATGCCGAATACATTGAAGAAAAACGAATTCCGTCTTCTGCAACCGCATCAATATTGGGTGTTCTGAAATCGGTTGCACCCATACAGCTTAAATCCCCGTATCCCTGATCATCCGTCATTATAATAATCACATTAGGCTTTTTCAAAGTATGTACCTCCGTTTTTTGTCTACCGGAATTATATCATACACATAACAAAAAATCCACAACAAATCTTGCATTCGAAAAACACCTGCTTGCCGACGGTGACGGATATTGTTGGCAACCATAAAGATATTTATGCTCGGTATGCCGTCGTCTTTCAGTCATCGCAGGTGGATTTTGAGTATGTTTTTTATGGACATTAAAAGCAATAATGACAAAGCCGACTGATTCGGAATCAGCCGGCTTTGGTTTTTCAGCTATTTATTCGGTTTGTTCTTTTCAATAAGCATTACGGCAACGGGAATAATTATAATCTGAAGTATAATTCCCGGCATTGCGTTTGCAACGGCACCTGCCCAAAATGCAGAAAAGCCGAATTGCGATGCATCAAACCCTATGCACGCAAACTGAACCGCACCCCACACAAGGCGGCCCAGAACCATAGCAATCAACAGTGAGCAGTATATGTAAATTTTCTTTTTGGGCAGAATCCGATACATAACACCGCTGATCAATCCGTATGCCGCAAGCTCGAACGCCATTGAAACCGCATTGGGAAATAAAACAGGTATTCCAAGGGTTACGGAACGAAGCAGCGGCACAACAAATCCGACAAGCCCACCCCACGGAGCACCGCAAACAAAGCCGCAAAGAATAACCGGAATATGCATCGGGCAGAGCATTTTGCCAATCTGCGGAATCTGACCCGTCAGAAACGGCAATACATAAGCAAGCGCAAGAAACATTGATGCAAAAGCAAGATTTGCTGAACTTCTTTGTTTTTTCATATCGTTTTTTCCTCTTTCAAAGTTAATTATATTGTATCATCTTGCCGTCGTTATTTCAAGATAAAGTTTTTCAATAACAACTTGACATCCAACGACATTTATTTTATTATATAATAGGTTATGTATGTTAACACAAATATTGAGAAGGAAGTGTTTTCGATGAACAAACAGTACGAAGCCTTATTTACCCCCTGGAAAATAGGCAACGTAGAAATCAAGAACAGAATTGTTATGTGTCCTATGGGCGGCACATCGCTTTTCGGTTGGTTTGAACTCGGCGGCTGTCACTTTGACAAGGAAGCTGCAAAGCTTTTCCTTGAAAGAGCTAACAACAACGTCGGTCTTATCATCCCCGGCATCGCTCCCCTTCGTGACACATTCTGGGGCAAATGGCTTTGGCAGAATCCCAAGATGTTTGAAGAACTTAAAGTGTTTATGGACGAAATCCATAAGACGGGTGCAAAGCTTTTCGTTCAGCTTACGGCAGGTATGGGCCGTTCGTGGGCTATCACAGAGCTTATCGCACCTCTTCACAAAAATAAATTCACCCGCGCGCTCGTTAAACCTTTGATTGACACTTCACACGAGCTTGCATCACCAAGCCCCCAGCCCTCACGTTGGGCACACGACATTATCTGCCCCGAAATGACAGTTGAGCAGATTCACGAAATCATCGAAGCATTCGCAAAAACCGCAAAGCTCTGCCGTGATGCAGGCGTTGACGGCGTTGAGGTTCACGCTGTTCACGAAGGTTATCTTCTTGACCAGTTTGCAATCGAATTCTTCAATAAGCGTACCGATGAATACGGCGGAAGCTTCGAAAACAGATACCGTTTCGCTGCTGAAGTTGTTAAGGCTATCAAGGAAGCTTGCGGCAACGATTATCCCGTATCACTCCGTTACTCGGTTGAATCAAAGATGAAGGGCTTCTGCGAAGGCGCAATGCCCGGCGAGGACTATACAGAAGTCGGCCGTGCTATGCCCGAATCCGAAAAGGCTGCAAAATATCTTCAGGATGCAGGCTACGATATGCTTAACGCAGATAACGGTACATATGACTCCTGGTACTGGGCACATCCCCCTATGTATATGCCTCAGAACTGCAACCTTGAAGACGTTGCACACATCAAGAGGTTTGTTGATATTCCCGTTGTTTGTGCAGGAC
>JAZSLR010000112.1:0-2606 GCA_045535475.1 Acutalibacteraceae bacterium
GGTTGCCAGAGTAATGGTACTTACTGCCATATACCTGTATTGCATAAGCTCATCATCAGACATACGTCCCATAACGACAATTGAATCAAGATTTTTAAGCTGCGCTATCAGCGAAACAATGTCACCCTGCTGAACACAGGAAAACAACCGTATTTCAGCACTGTACGGCGTATGCTTTTCATCGAAGGCATTTTTATTCTCAATGGTCTTAACGGTTACAAGTTCACCTATGTTCATTAAATCACATCTTTTCTTTTAGCTTTTTCATCTCTTTTTTCAGACGGTTATTGCATAAAATTTCCCAAAGCGGCATTATCAAACCGCCACCCAAACGACAATGCGCTTCGTTCATTGCACCGTAATATGCAACTCTGAAATCCGCATATTCGGATAGTTTATATTTTTGTTTGTATGTCTCGTATAAACCATAGGCCTCTCCCCACATATTGCGAAGCTGGAACAAATCATATTCTCTATCTGCCCACATACAAGCACAAGGGTCAATGAAGGCTGTGAGTTTTAATGTTTTGGGGTCAGCCATTATGTTCATTATATTGAGATCGCTGTGAATGAGTACGGGAGATGAGTTTTCTTCGGGAAGATTATTGAAAAGTTCTGTTGCTTCAAAAAGAAGATTTAACTTTTTCTTACCAAACTTTCCTTTTTTACTCAAATCCTTCAGACCGTTAAGCCAAGGCTCTTGCTTTTCTTTTTTATAGTATTCAAGCCAACTGTTGTAACACGGGTCTGATAACGAACCGAATTTATCGTTCGTAACATTATGCCATTCAAGCATACCCGAAATAACATCATCGGCAAATTTTTGTTTCTGACTTTTGCTTTTCATTAAAAACATAGGGTTCAACACATTCTGCCCTTCAACAAATGTCATGGCAAGAATCGCCGTTTCATTATCTTCATAAGTAAAAAGAACCTTGGGCATTTTTACGCTTGTGTTTGCAGAAAGCAGATTAAGCTGCTGTGCTTCCTCATACTGCGAACCCTGAACTCTGTAGGCCTTGACTGCGATTATTTCTCCGTCGGAAAGAGATGTTTTATAAACTCTGCCGTAGCTGCCTCCACCGATAAATTTTATATCCGAAACTTTCTTGTTGAGCTTTTCTGAAACAAGCTGAGGGATTATGGGTAATAAATGCTTGTTGCCGTTATCGAGAATTTTCATTGTTATTCCTCCGTTATTCTTCTTTTGACAATTTTGTATGCAGCTTTGCTTTCTGGTAAAAACGAAAACAATTGGAAGCAATGGCACACACCTTCAAATTTATGAAGCTCGACATCAACACCGGCGGATTTCAGTTTTTCATAAACTCTGTCGTTATCGCTTTCATCAAGCTCAGCGGTACCGCATATTAGAGTGACTTTCGGGAAATTTAAAAAACTGCCGAACAATGGTGAAATATACGGATCTGTTCTGTCAACATCAAGAACATATTTTGATATTCTTCTGAGCAGGTGAAGATTATCTTCAATCCTTTTGTGCTTTGCTATTCCGTAAAACGGGTCTGTATACGCATTAGTAATTCTTGAATCACCGCTTGATGTTGCATCTGCCCATAGTGAAAAACAGACAATGTGATTCGGCAAATGATAACCGTTATCACGAAGCCATAGAGATGATGTCATTGCAAGAGTTGCACCGGCACTATCACCGATGATAACAATATCGGAATTATTGATACCATCATCAAACAGGTGAAGATAAACTTTTACAACATCGTGCATCTGCGACGGAAGCAGATGCTCGGGGAATCTGCCGTAATCAACATTTATAACCGTTGCACCGCAGAACATATTGCTGTATTTTTCGGCGAGCCTGCGGTAAAAATCGTTCAGCTCGATTTTGAAGCCGCCGCCGTGAATCATCAGTATAACTTTTTCTGTTTTGCAATTACGGTTTATGAGTTTTTCATATTTCACGCCGTCGGTTGTATGTTTTGAGTGTGTAAAGTTTTTTGAGGGCTTGTATTTTGATTTTTTATCCTTCGTCAGCTTTGCAGCATTGTCGGACAGCTTTGAACTGTCAGATAACGGCGAATGAAAAATCAAACGCAAGGTTGACATGAATATTTTTGAAGTCAGAGATTGCATAACATCACCCGTCTTTCTGATTAAAATTCTATCACAAGAAAAATACAAATACAATAATCATACGATTTTCATATCTGCAAATCAAAACAATCAAGGAAATATGAAATTCCCATTGAATGACAGCAAAGAAAACTGCCCTCACGAGGAGAGCAGTTGAATGTTTGATTTTTATTCATTTATAGTTTGCTGTTTTTCTTTCAGCATTTTATTTAGTTTTTGCGTATTTCTCCTGATTACGGAATAAATAACCGCCCAAATTGCAAGATAGCCCACAACAAAAATACCCGAAAAAACGAGAACGGGAATCCAACCCCAATCAAGCCAATTGTTGAGAAGATAAGTGGCTAAATAGCTGGCATATAGGACTGCGCCGTGAATCAGAATTGCAATCATCAGAGGCAACCGTTCAATTTGATAGACAGCATTCATACCACCTGCAACAAAAGCAAGGAGAGTTATTGAAAATATGCCGATGCAGACCTGAGTTACACTCAGTG
>JAZSLR010000067.1:0-33810 GCA_045535475.1 Acutalibacteraceae bacterium
ACTACAACGGCTATGCTTCCGAATATGTAACTGCTGCCGACGGCATAAGAAGAGTGTTCGGGAATGCAGGAATCAGCGTTGAAAAGGGCTGTAATTATTGTGATGAACATTTTAATCATTGGAGCGGATTTCAAAATATGATAAGCGACGGTGTTGCAGCTGCCGCCGAAGCAGATATTACAATTCTTGCACTCGGCCTTGACCGAACGGTTGAAGGCGAGGACACAGGATTTGACGATGATTATACAGCCAGCGGTGACAAGCGTACTCTCTATCTTCCCACCACTCAGCAGAAGCTTGCAGAGGCAGTCTGCGATGTGTGTGATAACGTTGTTGTTGTTCTTCTTTGCGGAAGCTCAATTGACGTCGGCGAAAAGGTGAGAAACCGTGCAAAAGCGCTTATCCACGCATGGTATCCCGGTTCACTCGGCGGTCTTGCACTTGCAAATATTCTTGCAGGCGATGCAAATCCCTCGGCGAAACTTCCCGTCACAATTTATAAGGGCGACCACGATATGCCCGATTTCGAGAATTACAGTATGAAGGGCAGAACCTACAGATATATTGACGGTGATGCACTTTATCCCTTCGGATTCGGACTTTCATATACAAATTATAAATATGATAATGCAAAGCTTGTTTCGGCAGATGCCGAAAAGATAACCGTCAGCGCAGAGGTTGAAAATATCGGCGGCATTGCAGGCAAGGAAATCGTTCAGGTTTATGCCGCATATACCGACAGCCGTGTTTCAACACCGCATTGGCAGCTTTGCTCACTCAAACCAATTTCCCTTGAAGCGGGTGAAAAGAAAGAGATTTCTCTCGATATCGACCGCTACTGGGTAAAGGCAGTTACTATGGACGGCGAAAGAGTTGACCCCAACGGGAAAATTACGCTTTACATCGGAGGACATCAGCCCGATGCCGTGAGCACCTGCCTGCTTGGGTATTCCTGCCTTGAAATCGAGCTTCAAAAGGGGTAAAAGCAATGGCAAAAAAGATTTTCGATTTTTTATAATACACGGCGGCGATTACAACCCCGATCAATGGATAAGAACGCCCGAAATATGGGACGAGGATATGCGCCTGATGAGGCTGGCTCATATCAACAGTGCAACGGTCGGTATTTTTTCCTGGGCAGCACTCGAGCGTGAGGAAGGCATTTACGATTTTGAATGGCTTGATACGGTGCTTGATAAAATGCATCAGGATTAGCAAAATTTTATACGAGAAATGCTTGCTTTTTCTATTGCCTTTTTTCTTTATATAAGATAAAATGTTTTTGCAGAACAAATTTTATAATTCAAAAGGGAGATGAAACATAAAATGAAAACTTTGGAAACTGCCAAAAACAATGTCCGTCCGTTTGGCTGGCTTGACAAAATCGGTTACGCAATGGGTGATATGGGGTGCGGATTTTCTTTTCAGCTTGTATCAACGTTTATGCAGCTTTTTTATATGCAGTATATTGGCGTGCAGGAAGAGGCTTATGCGATAATCATTCTTCTTTCAAAGGTTTTTGATGCGGTTAATGATATTGTAATCGGCAATCTTGTTGATACTAAGAGAATAGGCAAAAAGAGCAAATATATGCCGTGGATTCTTATAGGCGGCGTTACTCTTGTGATTTTCAATGTAATGCTGTTTGCGCCCGTTAAGGATTTCTCCGAGTGGGGAAAATATGCGTGGTGTCTGGGTTCTTATTGCTTGTGGTCGATTGCATATACAATGGTAAATGTGCCTTACGGCTCGCTCCATTCCGTAATCACCGATAATCCTCAGGAAAAGGTTTCTCTTTCAACCTTCCGCAGCATCGGCGCTGCACTTCCTGCTATTGTTATTATGATAGTTCTTCCCCGCATTGTGTATAACACAAGCGTGAATGCCGCCGGAGAGGAGATTCAGACTCTTAAAGGCGAAACACTTCTGCCCGTTGCTCTTGTCCTTTCGGCTGTTGCACTTGTTGTGCTTTGGGGAACAACAAAGCTTGTGAAAGAGCGTGTTGACCACAGCTCAAGCGAAAACGCAGTCGGTTTCAAGGCGATGATATCATCAGCCAAATCATTTTTCACCAACCGTGCTATGATGGGCGCGACAATAGCATCCGTGGCATCTGTTGCATTCTTCAACTCAACAATGGCACTTAACAATATGGTGTTCCAGTATTTCTTCAGAGATACCGATAAGATAAGCATTGCAATGATTGGCAGCTATGCACCGATGATTATTTTTATGGCCCTCATAGGTAAGCTCACGAAGAAGTTCGGTAAAAAGAACGTTATCGTTACTGCTATGTTTATAGGTGCTGTTTCGGGCATTGTTTCTCTTTTTGTGCCGATTACACCCGATTCAACCGGTATGATTATCTATGTTCTTTGTCTGATGGGTCTTAACCTCGGCAATGCGGGATTCCAGATTTCCGTATGGGCGATTGTTGCCGACTGCATCGAAGTGAGCTACAGAAAAACAGGCAAGAGCGAGGAAGGTTCGCTCTATGCAATTTACTCATTCTTCCGTAAGCTTGCTCAGGGTATAGGACAAGCTGTTGTTGCTCTCGGACTTTCAGCAATCGGCTTCGTTGAAGGCGAAACCGCCGTTCAGCCTGCGGGATTCGGTGAGAAGGTTAAGTCGTTATATTTTGTTATCCTTGCAATAGGCTCTCTTATCGCGTTCCTTTCAATGAAATTTATTTATAATATCGGCAAAAAGGAAGAGGCTGAATTTGCGCAGATAAGTAATTCATAATCAATGTTGAATAACAAAAAGGTTGCATCGTGATTTTAACGATGCAACCTTTTAACTTTTGCTGATTAAAGACTGTTGAGAATTTTAAGTACACATTCAAGCTCTTCGGGTTTAACTTTTTCAACGGGCAGATTATTCTTAACACAGTCTGCAAAATAAATAATTTCATTTGCATAAGCATTGCTCTTGGGGAGATTGATGCTTCCCGTGTCGCCCTCTGCCTGCTGTGAAAGGTCGATTTTTTCATCATCTTTGAGATAAATCATCATTTTTCCGTTTTCGCTTGAAACAACGGCATCCTCAAACTGGAATCTGAATTCCGCGGTGAAAGGATAGCAGGTTGAATACCACGAAGCTTCGGAATTGACCGAGAATTCACCGAAGTCGTAGGTGACGCTCAGGAAATCCTGCTTGGGAAGCTTTGAGCGGTACTGATGCGCAACCTTCGGCATACCGAAAGTATACACCATAAAATCAAGGTCGTGGATATGAAGGTCGAAGGGGACAAGACCGCTTCTCTTTTCGTCCATCATCCAACCGTCCCAGCTCCATTTGGGATAGCCGCCGAGTCTTATCATTGTGCCCGAAAGGAGCTTACCGTATTTGTTTGAATCGTATATTTCTTTGAGTACTTCGTATTCGGGCCAGAAACGAAGCACATGAGCAACCATAAATTTAACGTTGTTTTTCTTTGCGGCAGAATATACCCTTTCCACATCCTCTTCTTTAAGAGAAATGGGCTTTTCGCAGATTACGTTTATTCCGCGTTCCATTGCTTTTATCGCAAAATCTGCGTGAAGATATGTGGGCAGACAAATGTCAAGAATATCGATTTCTTCGTTGTTGAGCATTTCATCAAAATCGATGTAATGGCGTTTGTCGGGATATTTTTCCATCCTTTCCGTGCGGATGTCGCAAATCGCAACAAGCTCAGCATCCTTCATTTCTTCCCAAACGGGGATGTGAGCTCCGCTTATTCCGCCGACACCTGCAAGACCTATTTTCAACATATTGTTTTCCTCCGTATCCGATTGCTTTTCTGCTTTTTATTTAGCGGCGGGAACGATGATTTCAAGGTCAGTCAGCGGGAACGAACAGCAGGGATGGAAGCCTCCGAATTTGTAGTCGGCAAGTCTGCGGTATTCAAGGTGCTTCGGAACATAGATTTCGCCCGAAATGAGTCTTGAATGGCAGAAACCGCATTCGCCGCTTCTGCATCTTGCAGGAACGGGAATTTCGCTCTTTTCAAGAATCTGCATAACCGAATCCTCTGATTTGCCGAAGATGATATAAGTCTTATCCTGAACAGTAACCGTAATCTTAACTTTTTCGGGAATGCCTGCGGGATAATCAGACTGAGTTGAGGGAGTATGGAATTCGCCGGACATTTCGTGGCGGATATATTTCTTGGGAAGACCGATTTTTTCGAGTTCCTTATCAACGAATTCATACATCTGCTGAGGTCCGCAAAGGAATACCGAATAGGGTTCATCCTTCGGTGCGTACTTTTCAATAAGTTCAGCGGTAATGAAGCCTTTTTCAACTCCCTTTATGCTTCTCTTTATCTTTTCACTCAGCACGTGAACAACCTTAATTTTATTGCACTTCTTTTCAAGCTCTTCAAGCTCTTCACGGAAAAGAATGCAGTCAAAGTTTCTGCTTCCGTAAAGAAGTGTCATTTCGAAATCTTCGTCACCGTCGGCAATTGCATTTGCCATCGAAAGGAAGGGTGTGATGCCGCTTCCGCCTGCAAGGCAGATAACTTTTTTGGCATCGCGGAGAGGCTGATATTCAAAGTTACCCGAGGGAGCAGAAACCTCAACGCTTGTGCCGACAGTCCAGGTGTCGAAGATATAGCGTGAAACAAGACCGCCTTCGACAAGTTTTATTGTTAAAACATATTTGCCTTCAAGTGAATCCTTGGGTGAGGATGAAATTGAATATGCTCTTGTGACGGGTATTCCGTTGATTGTTTCAAAAACTGTGAGATATTTGCCTGCGCCGAAATATGCGAGAGCCTTTGTGCCCTTATCTGTATCGGGAACGAGAGTATAGCTCTTGCAGTCGGGTGCCATTTCTTTTACTTCGGCAATCTTAAGGTACTGGCGCTTGGGATGAAGTGCCTTTGCAATAACGCTTGCCTGGTCCGAAAATTCGGGGAACTTTGCGGCCGCCGCATCAAACCTTGCCTGTCTGCCCGACAGCATAGGTAAAAACTTTTTGATTGTGAGTGATTTAAGGTCTGCCATATTATTTGCCCCCCTTTAATTTCTTGACGACTATGCCGCCTGCTTTTTCGCCTGTGTAATAAGCGCAGCCGTAGCCGTCGCCGCGTTCCTGAGTAGCACCGCAGAAATAGAAGTTATCAAACGGCTGGTCTTTGACGTACTGGATTGTTCTTGGAAGCATACTGTCCCACTTTTCAAGCATATAGCCGTAAGGTGTGCCGAGAGGAGTGTTGAGATATCTTGCGAAGGTCGGAGGAAGCGCAATTTCGATTTCTTCAATATAAGGTGTGATTGAAATGTTGAGCGCTCTTTCGCAGGTTTCAATCATATCCTTTGCAACCTTTGTTTTGAATTTTTTATAATCCTTGGGTTCAATATCCTTCATAACATCGCCGAAGGTCATTGTTGTAAGGAAAAGCTGGCAGGTGCCTTCGGGTGTGCAGTCGGGAATGATTTCGTTGAGGCAGTTGATAATGCAGTAGTTGCTGAAATAGCTCTGCGCCGCATCGTACTGCTTATCAGAATCCGAATCGGGAGCGATAAATGTTGAATAGTCCTTGATGCCGAGCTGCTCTTTTGGTACGTTCATGCCGAGATAAACGGTTGTGAGCGTGCAGGCTGTCTTTCTTGCGTTGAGCATCTTAAGCTGCTTTTCGGGAATATCCTTTTTGTCGAACAAATCCTTGAAAACAGCATAGGGATAGGAGTTGCAGATGAAGTATTTTCCGTAAACTTCCTTTTCGCCGTTGATAACAACGCCCGCAGGCTTTCCGTCCTTGACGATAACCTTTGTTACTTCGGAGTTATACCAGATTTCACCGTCATTGTCACGGATAACCTTATCGAGAGCCATACTCATTTCGTGGCTTCTCATATGGGGAATACCCGTGCCGTTTTTTACGTAGCTGTGAAGAACGCACATATAGTAAAGAAAGTCAAACTGCGATGCGGGAGAACCCATATAGCACCAGTATGTGTTGAAGATATCCTGAGCTTTTTTGGGCATTCCGAGAGTGTCAAGAGCTTCTTTCATCGTATGGGATACCATTCTCATAATATCGGGAACATCCTTGAGAGAGCCGGGAATCTTTGAAGGGTCGTCGAGGCATTCGAAAGCCTTGAACATTCTTGTTGAAAGGTCAAACGCAGCCATACAGCTGTCATACGAACCGGGAACAAGCTCGTCGAGCTTCTTTGCGAAGTTTCTGAAACCGACGGGCATTCTTGCGTCAACGGTAACCTCAACACCGTCCTCGTTGATGAATGTGTCTGTGTCGCCTTCTTTTGCGGGAACAACAAGGCGGAATGTTGAATCATGTGTGTGCCACTGAACGTCGCCGCCCATACGGATGAACATATCCTCGATTGAGCCTACTTCTGTTTCGGATGAGCCGACGCCTGCAAGCTCGTGCAGAGAGGGTTCAAACTCGAATCTGCCTCTTACGAATGAAGATGCAGAGCCGCCGGGGATGTTGTGTCTTTCAAGAAGAAGTGTTGAAAGACCTGCTCGGGCGCAAGTTGCGGCAGCGGCAAGACCGCCGTTACCGGCACCGATAATAATTACATCGTATTTTTTCATTATCTGACCTCCGTATTATTTATGAATACACAAGTAAAGTATATATCTGCAAATAGTTAAAGTCAATAAAAAATTACTTTTGTGCTTTTAAATTGCGGGAGATTGTGATATTATGTGTGTGAGGTGATTGAATTGTTTGCTAAAATCTACAACACAGAAATTAAAACTGATTACAACAATATAGAAGGTCTTAACAGATACCCTCAGGATATAATGGCTGAATATAATCAGTCGATTGAGGAAGGTCTTGATATTGAAAAATACAAAGCTGTTTTTGAGGCTGTTGCCGCCCTTGAACCCGGTGAATACAAAACCCGTATGAGCGATGTTATTTATGAAATGGTAATCAATGCGGATATGCAGCCGGATTACCAATATAATGAGCCGTCAAGTCTTGAAGAAATCAAGGCTCTGAGAACTCCTTATGAGTTTGAAAAGAATATACCCGACGAAGAAACTCTCCGAAAGAAAATTCTCGGTGCGTGGATGGGCAGAGCGTGCGGCTGCCTTCTCGGAAAGCCGGTTGAAGGCATCAGAAGCAATGAATTCATCCCATTTCTCAAGGAAACGGGTAACTATCCTATGCACAGATATATTCTCAGCACGGATATCACCGACGAGGTATGTTCACATTATAAATTCTTCTTTAAGAACAAGGCGTATGCCGATACCGTTGACGGAATGCCCGTTGACGACGACACAAACTATGTTATTCTTGCGCAGAAAATTGTTGAGAAATGCGGAAGAAGCTTTGACAGCGAGGATGTTGCGATTGCGTGGATGAAATATCAGTCGGTTCATTCCTATTTTACCGCAGAAAGAATTGCCTATGTTAATTTCATCAACTGCATTCAGCCGCCTGCATCGGCAATGTATAAGAATGTTTGCCGTGAATGGATAGGCGCACAGATAAGAGGGGATTACTTCGGCTATATCAATCCCGGCAAGCCCGAAAAAGCCGCAAAAATGGCATTTAACGATGCCTGCATTTCTCATGTCAAAAACGGAATTTACGGCGAAATGTTTGCATCTGCAATGATTGCATGTGCCGCAGTCACAGATAATATCGAAGATATCATTCTCGGCGGACTTGCCGAAATCCCCGCAACATCAAGGCTTTATGAGGCTGTTATGAAAATTGTTGACGGCTATAAAAACGACGTGACATTGGATGAGTGCTTTGCCCTGATTCACGCGGCTTATGATGAACATACCGACCACGGTTGGTGTCACACAATCTCAAACGCAATGATCGTTACCGCTGCTCTCCTTTACGGAGAGGGTGATTTCGGGAAATCAATCTGCACGGCGGTCGGAATGGCTTTTGATACCGATTGCAACGGCGCAACCGTCGGCTCTGTTCTCGGAATGCGCAATTCAATTGACGGCATTGATGAATACTGGAAGAAACCCGTGAACGGCAAAATCCACACCTCGATTTTCGGCACTGAAACCGTTGACATCGAAGAAGCGGTTGATTTGACAATGGAGCACATGAGATAATATAAGAATGAAAAAAGACTACAAATCTGCATTTGCAGGTTTGTAGTCTTTTTGATTTTATTCTGTAATATCTTTATCTACCGGTTCTTCCTGAGTTTCAGATTCATCATTGATTTCGGGTGTTTCTGCTGCTTCGGTTGCTGCATCATTAACAGATTCTTCTGCAGACTCCGCGTCATCGGATGCGGGGGTTTCCGTTTCTTCGGCAGTTTCACCGTCTGTCTGAATCTCTTCGGGAATGCCAAGCTCAACGCTTACGGGGTCGGTGCTTTCGCTTCCCTCAAACTCATAGGGAGGAATGTATTCAAACGGAGCGAGAACGCCGCTTTCTCTTCGTTTCTTGAAGATAATTGCCGCAGCAATAAGAGCGATAACCGTGAGTACGGATACGCAAGCGCCAATGACAAGCCCGTCGGGCATATAGCTGAGCTCGATTGTGTGAGTGCCTGCGCTGAGATTGAAGCAGAGGTATGAATCAACAAGAGAGATTATTTCGCTTTCGTCAAGTTCAACGCCGTCAACCTTAACGCTCCATCCGGTATCGTAGGGGATTGAAGTGAAGAACATACAGTCCTCATCAACGGTTACGTTGCCTTGGATTTTTGTTTCTTCAAATGAGGTTACATCAAGGCTTCTGTTTTTGAGAACCTTATAACCCTCTTTGAGTTTTGCGTCGTCAACATAATAAGGATAGAAATCAATATAGCCGTACTCAGAATCTTCAATCTGAATGAATACAATTACTTCTTCGTCGGGTGTGATAACACCGAGGTCGTAAATATAAGGCTCATCAACGTTCTGAGTGTGCTCTTCGCCGTTTGCAGTAATGGAGATTTCATCAAAATCATTCGAATGAACATAAAGATAGCAATGTCTGGCTTCTTCTGTTTTAAGAATGAATGTGAGTTCGCCTTCTCCGGCACCGGTCTTTGTGTAATAAATATCGCCTGTTTCAAGACCCGATGTGATTTCGTCCATATTGTAGTACTGGATTTCATCAATGTTCATCATACCGAAAACATCCGAAACCCCCGTTGCATATTCAAACCAGTCGCTCTGCACTACGAACGGATTGGTAAGATCGGTAATCCATTCCGTTGTGTCATTGTTTACTCCGAAGCCTATGGGGAGATGATATTTATTTTCGTATGCGGTGAAGTTGCCGACGGTCATAAGCTCTTTGAAATAGTCGGGCTCAACGGTAACAGACTGATTGTTGTCAACAACATATTTCATCGAGTGCATCATATTATAGACGGGTGTCTGCAGATGATAGGTGTAGCTGTTGATATAGTTGCCGTACATACCGAGGTCGCTCTGGACGTTGGAAAGTCTTTCGTACGCCATTGAAGAGAATGTTGAAACGCCGTTGAAACCGTACCACGCAGGGTCCATTCTCGCTCTGTTATAGGTTAAATCCATACGGTACATATCATCGCCGTCGTGCTCGTCAAGCTGTTCCTTGAGTTCTCGGAAATCACTGTAGTCGCCAACGAAATTCTGCTTGGGCTGGTCCATACTGTATCGGTCTGTGTTTGCACACGCAATTTCACCGATAACACAGCAGAGAAGAAGAACGGCAACTGCCGACTGCTGATATTTCTTATCTCTCATAAGAGCAAAAACAAGGCAGTAGGTAACAACGAAAACAAGGCTGATGAGAACGGTGATTTCCTCAACGTTCTTTGAGCCGATTTCCTGAATAAGAATTATTGAACCGACAACCGCAAATCCCGAGCCGAGAATTGCTCTTCCGCTGAACTCGTGAAGCCTTGTGAATGTTTTGTATGCAATCATAAGGAGAATGAAGGAGTACATAAATGAGAAGCGGTAGGGGAGGTCGTTGGGATAATGAAAGCCGTGCCAGATATAGTTAAGGATGTTTGTGTTAAAGCTGAAGAAAAGGATTCCGAGAATCGAAACGTGCGCGATTTTTTCTTTGAGTGAAATCGATTTTGTGAAGAAATAAATCGGAACAAGCATAAGTGTTGCGATGCCGCAATATACATTGGGAAGAACATCCTCACCGCTGCTTCTGATTGTCGGGTCAACGCTTGCAAGATGGTTTGCAAGAAAATCGAAAATCGAGAAATATGATTTATAATCCGAGGGGAATGTGCCCGATGTTGCCGAGCAATTCTGAAGGATGAAGAAGGTGGGAATCAGCGCGAAAGCAACAAGACCCGCTGCTGCAAGGCTTGAGAAAGCAAAGGTGAATCCGCTTCTGAGGAAAAGACTGCCTTTAAGCTTGTTTTTAAATGAATATTTCTTTTCGCCTTTATCGTTAAGGGTATAGGGTGTTGATTCGTGAAGGCTTGCGCCGTCAAAGTAAGAGAAATAATAAATGATGAAATAAATGACCGAGAAGATGCAGGTCATATAACCCATATAATAGCTTGAAACAAGGGTAAGGGCAAGAAAAGCAATATAAATTTTAGGCTTTCTGTGCTTGATTATCATTTCTATGCCGAGGATGACCATCGGGAAATAAACCATAGCATCAATCCACATTACGTTCCAGTAATATGCAACGAAATAACCGCACATTGCATAAAGAACGCCGAAAGCCGCAGTTGTGTAATCGTGTCTTTCCTGCGAGCGTTTGAGATAATAGGTGAATGATGCCGCGGAGAATGCCGCCTTGACAAGAATCATACCTGCGATTGCTTCGGGCATATTCTTATGGCCGAGAAGGAGCATAATTATCGCACTCGGGCTTGAAAGATAGTTAAAGAAGTTACCGAGGAACGGTGAACCAAGACCCGTCTGCCACGAATAAAGAAGAGTCTGACCGTTTGTTATTCTGTCATAGAATTCCGCAAAAAGCGGACCGTACTGATGATAGAGGTCCATACGGAGAATTGTTTTATCACCAAACGGAATAAGGTCATAGCAGTAATAAACAAGAATCATAATTCCTACCGTGCAGAGGCACGAAATCCAGCAATAGGAATTATTTACAAAAAACCGCTTGAGAAGCGAAGGCTTCTTTTGCAGGGTGTTTTCGGGAACTGTCATAAAAATATCCTCCGGAAAATATTACTAACATAATTATAATCAATATAACATATTATTCCCGTTATTTCAAGTGAACAATCTGTAAATAAGATTTATCGGATATGTATAAGTTCTAAATTCGGACAAGGAGCAATATATTGGAGTTAATAAGATGGATAACATAAAAAGATTCGATGTTGCCGTGCAGTGTCTGTCGCCAAGGCTTTCTGATGTGTTTTTGTCGATGGGTAAGCACGAAAAAGAGTGTATACGCGAAATCAGACTTCGTTCAGGGAAACCGGTTGTTGTTATTTGCGGAAGAGAAGCAAAGTTCGTTTCCGGTACGGGCAGGCTGACGGATATTTATTCCGATTTAAATTTGAAAACAGATTCGAATGAAATCACAGATATTTTTATAAAGCTTTGCGGATATTCCGTTCACAGCTTCACCGATACGATTAACAGAGGTTACGTTACTCTTTCGGGCGGTCACAGAGCGGGTGTTGCGGGTACGGCAGTTTCCGAAAACGGAAAAATAACCGCGGTCAGAGATGTGTGCTGCATAAACCTGAGAATAGCAAGAGAAATCAAAGGCGCGGCGGATGAGCTGTACGGCAGGATTTTTGTTGACGGACTTTCATCTGTTATTGTTGCGGGACCGCCGTCAAGCGGCAAAACAACAATACTGCGTGACCTTGCCCGTCAGCTTTCGGGAACGGAAAGAGGCAGAATGTATAAGACTTTTGTTTGCGATGAGAGATGTGAAATCGGCGCGGGCGTTTCGGGAATTCCTCAGAATGACCTCGGTATCAATTGTGACCTGATATCGTGTTATCCCAAAGAAGAGGGAATTCTTATCGGACTGCGTTCGTTTTCGCCCGATATTATAATTTGCGATGAAATTGCAACGTATGCAGAGGTTTCGGCGGTCGAAACGGGTCTTAACAGCGGTGTGAGTTTTGCTTTGAGTATTCACGCAAAGGATGAGCGTGAGCTTCGAACAAAGCCGATTATGAAACGTCTGCTGACGAGCGGCGCATTCCGTAATGTTGTTTTACTTTCGGCGGTTAATGCAGGGAAAACAGAAAGTATTTTCAGGGCAGGTGAGTTGCTTGATTAAAATTACGGCGGTTGTTTTTGTTGCGCTCGGACTCTCTGCTTCGGGGTTTTATTTTGCATCGGTTTACGGCAAAAAGGCAGAAATTCTGGAAAATATCGTAATGATGCTTGGGATAATCAGAACTCAGCTTCGTTATGCACACCTGCCTCTTCAGTCAATGCTGCTGTTTCTTGAAGAGAACGAAAATATTAAATCGCTGGGATTTATTTCGGAATGCATAAAAAGAATAGATGACGGCGAACCGTTCAGATTGTCGTGGAAAGAAAGCATAAAAAGCGAAAAGGAGCTTTGCAGACTGATTCCCGAATCCTTACCGTATCTTATTCAGTTCGGAGAAAATCTCGGGACAACAGACCTTGAGGGTCAGCTTTCCTGCTGTGAGTATTATGAGCGTATTTTCTGTAAGGCTCTTGAAGAAAAAGAGGAGCAGAGCAAAAAATACACAAAGCTGTTTCCGGCACTCGGAATAATGCTTGGCGTTTCAGCCGCAATATTGATTGTCTGAGGTGAGTGGTTTATGGATATATCTGTTGTGATAAAAATAGCGGCGGTCGGAATAATTGTTGCGATTCTCAATTCTATCCTTGTACGTTCGGGACGTGACGATTATGCGCTTATAACAATTCTTGCCGGTATTGTTGCGGTGCTGATGATGCTTATTCCGCAGTTTTCAAGCTTGCTGGATACCGTTAAATCAATGCTTGATTTCTGATATGGAGATAGTAAAGGTTGCGTTTATTGCTCTTTTGACAGTGCTTTTTTATGCGCTTCTGCGTCAGATAAAGCCCGAAATTGCGCCGCTGATTATAATAGGCGGTGCGGCGGTAATCATCATTATGCTTTCGGAAAGCCTTCTCGGATTGACCTCGGAAGTCGACGAAATGATGAGTCTTGCGGGAATCGAAAAAGAGAATGTGTCCGTTCTTCTGCGGTCGCTCGGAATATGCGTTGTGACTCAGTTTACGGCAAATATATGTTATGATAACTCTTGTTCTTCCATTGCGGCGGCAGTTGAGCTTGCAGGCAGATTAGGCGCAATCGTGATTTCGATGCCGATGCTTAAAGCTGTTGCGGAAATAGCTATAGGATTGCTTAATTCCTGAATATCTATGAAAAATTTATTCTTGTTTATTATCTTAATTTTTTTATTTGCGGTGCCGTCATATGCGGCAAATATCGACGAATATTATGAAGAACAGCTTGAAGCAAGCGGCGCAAAGGTGCTTTCTGATTATCTCAGCGACGAAACGGCGGAATATCTCGAAAAACTCGGATGCGAAGATATGGAATTTGAAAAGATGTTTGATGTTTCGGGCGGCGCGGTGTTAAACTTGCTGTTAGAAATTTTTCGTAAAGGGATAAAACTCCCGCTTAAAGGATTTCTTACCGCATCGGGAACCGTTCTTCTTGTCAGTGTGTGTTCATCTTTTTTTCCCGATGATGAAAAAAGCAGAATAGTTCTCAATATCGTCAGCGGATGCATAATGGTTACGGGCGTGTTTTTGCCTGCGTCCGATGCAATTAAAGCCGCTGTTTCCGCAACCGAGGCTTGCTGTACTTTCGAAAAGGCGTTGATTCCCGTGCTTGCGGGTGTTGTTACCGTGAGCGGAAATCCCGCTTTATCGCTGACATATAAAGGTGCTGCTTTTGCAGCGGCGGAATTCGTATCTGCATTCGGTCATAATTTTGCACTTCCGCTTGCGGGAATATCCGGCGCACTCGGAATAACCGGTGCAATGATGCCGACTCTCAGGCTGTCTGCGGTAAGCGATATGATAAGAAAAACACTCACAACATTGCTTGCATCGGCGGCAAGTCTGTTTACGGGATTCCTTGCGCTCAAGGGAATGCTTTCCTCGTCTGCCGACGGGCTTGTGAATAAAGGCGTGAAGCTTGCGGCAAATACTTTTGTTCCCGTTATCGGAGGAGCGATAGGAGAGGCGTATTCATCGGTTGTCGGCAGTCTGGGTCTGCTTAAAAATTCCGTTGTTTTTTATGCGGTTGCGGTTGTTTTTCTGATTTGTATTCCCGTGATAATAAATCTTGCCGTCTGGGTTATTTCCATACGTGCCGCGAGTATGCTGAGCGAATTGCTTGATTGCCGTGTGTGCGCCGAAATATTGAGGAATATCTCGTTTGTTTTTTCGATGATTAATACCCTTCTGCTGCTCTGTATGTTTATTTTTGTTATATCAACGGGATTGGTTGCAATTATAAAAACGGGAGGATAATGCTGTGGATGCATTCAGACAATGGGCGCTTTGCCTGATTATTGCCGCTGCAGCAGGTACGTTCGTGTGTGCGGTTTCGCCAAGGGGCACAGCTGAAAAAGCCGTGCGCACGGTTGCGGGAATATTTGTTGTTGCCACTGTTTGCACACCCCTTGCACAGATTGAAAAGAACGGTTTTGACATACCTGCTTTTGCAGATTCCGCCGCCGTTTCGGATTGCGGAGAATTGCTGAAAGAACAGATTCTTGAGAGCTGCAAAAATGCGGTTGAAGAACAGCTCGCTCAGGTTGCAAAGAAGCATTTGTTGACGGTATGCAGTATTAAAATTAATGCATATATCGACGAATATAACAGTATAATTATACAGAACATACAGCTTGAAATCAATTCGGAAGCACCCGAATCTGTTTTGCGTTTTCAGTCTGAAGCGCAGGACGTGCTGGGGATACCGGTCACAATAAGGAATGGTATTTTGACGTGAACAGCATAATGCCTACAGTAAAAAATCTGATTAAAAAAATATCCGAAGGTACACACCTGAGCAAAAAAAGATTGTTCGCTGTTTCTTTTTTACTCATAGGAGCGGCAACGCTTATTCTGAGTGAAATGACGAAGAGTGAAACGGTGACAGGTACGGTAACAACAACCGTTGCGGCTTACAACACGGACGATTATGTTACAGGCCTTGAAAATCGTTTGGTATCAATCATTTCGTCTATTGACGGTGCAGGGGAAACCAAGGTTATGATAACACTTGACAGCGGCAGCGAAGAGATTTATCTTCACGATTATGACTATGGTGAAAACATCGACCCGAGCGGAAAAAACATAGTTGAGCGAAAAGACGAATATGTTATTATAGACGGTGAATCGGGTGAAAAGGGTATAGTTGTAAAGGTTGCTGAGCCGAAAATAAGAGGCGTTGCGGTCGTGTGTAAGGGCGGTGATTCCGATGTCGTAAGAGTGAGGGTAATCGAAGCCGTGACAGCTCTCCTTGACGTCAGTGCCGCTTGTGTAAGTGTTGCCAAAATGAATTGAATTATATATGCATAAAAATACATAACATTGGAGGATTATACAATGATTATCAGAAAAAGACAGCTTTTGCTTGCCACTCTCATTATCGCTCTCGGTGCGGCGGTTTTTGTGAATTGGTATTACACACGCCCCGATATCGAGAGTGCGATATCACCTTCACCGCAGGCAACAACTCAACCCGCCGCGCAGGAAGGTGCGAATCTCGGCGACGCACGCTATGTCATTTCAACGGATGCCGTGCTTGAGGATGCACCTGCACAGGCAATGGCAAATGAGTATTTCGCAAGTGCAAAGCTTCGCAGAAGAACCGCTCACGATGAAGCAACGGAAGCACTCAACAAGGTTATCAAAGACAGCGCATCTTCCGAGTCGGTTGCGCGTCAGGCAGGGGAAATGCTGGAGGAACTTTCAAACTCAATTTCTCTTGAAAGTGACATTGAAAATCTTATTACTGCGAAGGTCGGATGCGAAAACCTCGTTATTCTCAACGGCGGAAATGCAGAGATTATTGTTGAAAACGGCTCACTTGATGATGTTGCAATAGTGAAGATAAAAGAAATTGCGGTTGAGCAGACGGGATATCCCGTGGATAAAATTTCTATCACCGAGATGGAATATTAATAAATATTTTAAAAATAGTTATTGTATATTTATAAAAAAAGTGGTATAATTCGGGTATCAAAAGGGCGTTGCCCTTCCCGGAGGGAAAAATTTTGACAAGACGTGAAGAAAGAGAGCAGGCATTTATCCTGCTTTTTGAAAAAGCATTCAATGCAGAAACGGAGATTGCAGAGCTTTATGACTTTGCAATCGAAAACGAGGTTATAACCGGAAGTGATTTTGTTAAATCTCTTCTTTTCAAGACGTGGGAAAATGTTGAGAATATTGATTCCGTCATCGAAAAATATTCTGTAGGCTGGAAACTCAGCAGAATTTCAAAGGTTGCTCTTGCGGTTCTCAGACTTGCAGTTTGCGAAATCCTTTATTTCGATGATATTCCCGCAGGAGTTTCGATTAACGAGGCCGTTGAGCTTTGCAAAAAATATGCCGCTAAAGATGATGCGGCTTTCGTCAACGGACTTCTCGGAACAGCATCAAAGGAAATCAAATAATGCGTACTCTCGGAATTGACACCAGTAACTACACAACATCTGTTTGTATTTATGACAGCGAAAACGGTATTATGCTCCAGAAGAAGCTTCTTTTGCCCGTTAAAGAGGGCGAAAAGGGGCTTCGTCAGAGCGATGCCGTTTTTCATCATACCTCGAGGCTTTATCCGCTTATGCGTGAGGCATTTGAAGAATGCGGCGGTGAGATTGATGCAATCGGCGTTTCAGAAAAGCCGAGGGATGCGAAAGGGTCTTATATGCCGTGCTTTCTTGTCGGAGTGAATGCCGCAAATTGCATAGGTGCGGTAACGGGTAAATCTGTTTACGGATTTTCTCATCAATCGGGTCATATTGCGGCGGCGCTTTATTCGTGCAAAAAAACGGAATTGATGAAAGAAAAATTCATTGCTTTTCACGTTTCGGGCGGGACAAGCGAGATGCTTCTTGTTACTCCCGATGACAAAAAATCTTTCGGCGTTGAGATTATCGGAGAAACGCTTGACCTCAATTGCGGACAGGCTGTTGACCGCTGCGGAGTGATGATGGGACTGCGTTTTCCGTGCGGAAAAGAGCTGGAAAAGCTTGCACTTCAAAGCACGGAAAAATATAATCCCAAGGTCTGCGTAAAGAATGGAAAATGCAGTCTTTCCGGACTTGAAAATCAGTGCAGAAAGATGCTTGACAGCGGTGAAACCAAAGAGAATGTTGCAAGATACTGCCTTGATTTTATTTGCAAAACTCTTGAAAAAATGACGGAATACGCGATATCTGAATACGGCAGACTTCCGCTTGTTTTTGCGGGCGGTGTAATGTCAAATTCCATTATCAGAGAAAGAATTCAAAGCAGATTCGGGGCAAGCTTTGCCGAGCCTGATTTTTCGTGCGATAACGCGGCAGGCATCGCTCTGCTTGCGGCTCTGAAAGGAGCTGATTTGTAATGGGCAACGGCGTTGTGCTGAGTGTCAGTCAGCTTAACAGATATGTAAAATCAATAATCGAGCAGGATATGAACCTGCAGACGGTTTTTGTTGAAGGTGAAATTTCTAACTTCACCAACCACTATAAAACGGGTCATTATTATATGACCATCAAGGATGAGAATTCTTCGATAAAAGCGGTTATGTTCAAATCCGCCAATATGCGGCTGAAATTTATGCCCGAAAACTCGATGAGCGTTATTATCAGAGGCAGAGTTGCGGTTTTTGAGCGTGACGGTCAGTATCAGCTTTATATCGATGATATGCAGCCCGACGGTACGGGTGCTCTCAGCCTTGCTTTTGAGCAGCTTAAAAACAAGCTTGCAAAAGAAGGTCTTTTTGATTCGGAAAAGAAGAAACCTATCCCCGCATATCCCGCACGTGTCGGCGTGGTAACCTCACCGACGGGAGCGGCGATAAGGGACATAATAAATGTTATTTCACGCAGATTTCCGCTTACGGAGCTTATTCTTTGCCCCGTTGCGGTTCAGGGTGACTATGCCGCACCGCAGATCAAAGCTGCAATCGAACTTTTTAATGAGAAAAATGCGGCGGATGTGTTGATTGTCGGCAGAGGCGGCGGCTCGGTTGAGGAGCTTTGGGCATTCAACGAAGAAATTGTTGCAAGAGCAGTTGCGGCGAGTGATATTCCCGTTATCTCGGCGGTAGGTCACGAAACGGATTTCACAATCTGTGATTTTGCAGCAGACTTAAGAGCACCGACTCCTTCGGCGGCGGCAGAGCTTGCGGTGCCCGACAGCTTTCAGCAAAAGGAAATGCTTATTTCTGCATTCAGAAGAATGGATTCTGCAGTTGCGGAAAGAATCGGCACTCAGCGTGCGATGCTTGAGCTTAAAAAGGTATCGCTCGAGCGTTTGAGTCCCAAGAATTATATTGATAATCTCTGCGTCAGGTGCGACAGAGCGGTTATGGCGATGGATTCGGCTGTAAAGCAGAATATTGCCGCAAAACAAAAGGATTTTTCCTCTCTGTGTGCAAAACTTGATGCAATGAGTCCTCTCAAAATTCTCGCAAGAGGTTACGGAGTTGCAAGCAAAGATGGCAAAATAATATCCGATATAAATTCCGTCAGAAAAGGCGATAAAATCGACGTTATGCTCAGCGGAGGAAATATCGGATGCGAAGTAACGGAAGTGAAGGTTAACTGATATGCAGAAGATGAATTATGAAAAAGCGGTTGAAAGGCTTGAGGAGATTGTGGACAAGCTCGAAAACGGCAATCTTCCGCTTGAAGAGATGATGAAGCTCTATGAGGAGGGTACGGTGCTCGCCGCAAAATGCGCAAAAAGCCTTGATGCGGCGGAGCTCAAAATCACCGAACTCACCGCAGGAAAGGGCGAAAACTGATGTCTGATTTTGATAAAAGAAGCAGAGAGTATGTTGAGTTAATCAACAATGCAATCTCTGAATATGTTTCGGAAAAATCATTCGGCGGAAGAGAATCGTCGGGTCTTGAACTTATGCTCAAAGCGATGGCGTATTCGCTTGAAAACGGCGGCAAACGCATCAGACCTATGCTTACTCTTGAATTCTGCCGTGCTTGCGGCGGAGATTTTATGAAAGCAGTTCCTCTTGCCGTCGGCGTTGAAATGATACACACATATTCGCTTATTCACGATGATTTGCCGTGTATGGATGACGACGATATAAGAAGAGGAAAGCCGTCAAGCCATAAGGTTTTTGGCGAGGCAAACGCACTTCTTGCAGGTGATTCTCTTCTTACGCTTGCTTTTGAAACCGTGTTGTCGGCAAACGGCATCAGCGGTGAGGCTAAGGCGAAAGCGGGCCTTGAGCTTGCGAAATCCGCAGGATGCTCGGGAATGATAGCGGGTCAGGTTATGGACCTTGCCAACGAAGGAAAATCGGTTTCTCTTGATGAGGTCAGGGCAACAGACAGACGCAAGACCGGTGAGCTGA
Organism: Acutalibacteraceae bacterium; assembly: GCA_045535475.1. Taxonomy (GTDB): domain Bacteria; phylum Bacillota; class Clostridia; order Oscillospirales; family Acutalibacteraceae; genus CAG-177. Next base: position 19,466 of record JAZSLR010000067.1, read on the forward strand.
TAAGAGTATCGGCTGTTCTCGGTTGCATTGCCGCAGGGGCAGATGAAGCTGAAATTAAAGCGGCTGAAGATTATTGTGATAACATCGGGCTTGCTTTCCAGATAGTTGACGATATTCTGGATGTGACAAGCGATGAAGTAACGCTCGGAAAGCCAATCGGAAGCGACAGTCAGAATGAAAAGTCAACCTATGTTTCGCTTCTCGGACTTGAAGAGTCGTCACGTTACGCTTCGGAGTTAACGGAAAACGCAAAAAAATCACTTGAAATTTTTGGTGATGAAGGAGAATTTCTGCTTGAGCTTGCGGACAGGCTCTCAAACAGAAAAAACTGATTTTTTATGGACAATCATATTCAGGAACTGAATATTCTTTCAAATATAAAGCAACCGTCCGATGTCAGAAAACTCAGCGACGGTGACCTTGAGTTGCTCTGCACCGAAATCCGTCAGAAACTGATTGATACCGTTGCATCAAACGGAGGACATCTTGCTTCGAATCTCGGCACGGTTGAGCTTACCGTCGCTCTTCACAAGTCGTTCAATTCACCTGACGACAAAATTGTGTGGGACGTCGGTCATCAGGCTTACGCCCACAAGCTTCTGACGGGTAGATTTGACGGATTCTCAACGCTTAGAAGAGAGGACGGCATTTCGGGATTTGTTCGTCCCGATGAAAGCGAGCATGACAGCTTTTATGAAGGTCACGCAGGTGTTTCCGTTTCGCAGGCGGCAGGTATTGCGGCGGCGAATGCGGTTAAGGGTAACAAGAATTATGCTGTAGCGGTTATCGGCGACGGCTCTTTCGGTAACGGAATGGTGTATGAAGCTCTTAACCACGCAGGCTCAACGAAGTCAAAGCTCATTGTTATTCTTAATGACAACGAGATGTCGATTTCCGAGAATGTCGGTGCAATGGCAAGATATCTTGCGAAGGTCCGTGCAAAGCCCGAGTATTACCGTTTCAAGGCGGGTACGGAAAAAACACTCAAGAAAATTCCCGTTGTCGGGCGGTCACTTGCAAACCATATATTCAGACTCAAGGCAACACTTAAAAATATTATCTATTCCAGTTCGTTCTTTGAAGATTTGGGGTTCAGATACATCGGACCAATTGACGGCCACGATATAAGCGGACTTTGCGAGGCGATGAACAGCGCAAAGATGGTGTCTGCCCCCGTTGTTATTCATGTAAATACGCTTAAGGGCAGGGGTTATGACTTTGCAGAGCTTTCGCCCGAAAAGTTCCACGGAATTTCAAAATTCGATGTTGTTACAGGCGAGCCTCTGAGCTCAGGCGACAGTTTTTCGGCACATTTCGGTAAAACACTCTGTGATTTTGCTTCAAAGGATAAGCGCATATGCGCAATAACCGCCGCAATGGCACTCGGCACGGGTCTTGATGAATTTTCAAAGGAATATCCCGAAAGATTCTTTGATGTCGGTATTGCCGAGGAGCACGCAGTTACTTTTGCAAGTGGTCTTTCCGCAGGCGGTATGATACCCGTTTTTGCGGTCTATTCAACATTCCTTCAGAGATGCTTTGACCAGCTTGTGCACGACTGTGCACTTCAGCGCAGAAAAACCATTATTGCCGTTGACAGAGCGGGCTTTGTCGGTGAGGACGGTGAAACCCACCAGGGTCTTTTTGATGTTTCGATTGCACGAAGCATCCCCAACACAACCGTTTATTCTCCAGCAACCTATGCGGAAATGAGTAAGGCGTTTTATAACGCATTCTATAAAGACGAGAATCTTGTTGTTGTCAGATATCCGAGAGGCAGTATGCCGGATAATATTGAAGTCGAGGCTGAAATCGACGATTATTCGGTTGTCGGCAATCCCGACGCAAAAACATCTCTTGTGACTTACGGCAGACTTTATTTCAATGCTCTTAAGGCGCAGAAAATGCTTGCTGATAAGGGTATCGATATCCGAATAATAAAACTCAATAAAATCAAACCGCTTCCCGAAGATGCGGTAAAAGCAGCGCTTGCCTGCGAAAACATCTTCTTCTTTGAAGAAGGAATGAGATGCGGCGGCGTTGCCGAAGAATTTGCATCCGGGCTGGTTGAAAACGGCTATGGCGGAAAATATTCAATAACTGCGGTTGACTGTGAATTTGTCAGCCACGCAAGTGTTTCAAGACTGATGGAAAAATATTCGATGAGTCCCGAAAAAATGGCTCTTCTGATAGAAAACGAGGTTTCTTTATGAGTGATAAATTAAGGCTGGATGTTGCCGTTTTCGAAAGAGGCTTTGCCGAAACAAGAGAAAAGGCAAAGGCTATGATAATGGCAGGCAGTGTCTATCTCAACGGTCAGAAGGCGCTCAAAGGCGGAGTTAATGTTAAAGAAACCGATGTTATCGAGGTCAGGGGAGCGGTCAATCCTTTTGTAAGCCGCGGAGGGCTCAAGCTTAACAAGGCGGTTTCGAGCTTCGGTCTTGACCTTAAGGACTGCATTTGTATGGATATCGGTGCATCGACGGGCGGCTTTACCGACTGTATGCTCACGAACGGCGCAAAAAAGGTTTATGCAATTGATGTTGGCTACGGTCAGCTTGCGTGGAAGCTTCGCTGTGACGAAAGAGTGGTCAATCTTGAACGCACCAATTTCCGCTACGTTACCCGTGAACAGGTGCCCGATGAGGTTGATTTTGCTTCAGTGGACGTATCATTTATATCGCTGAAGCTTATTCTTCCTGTTATGCATACTCTTCTCCGTGACGGAGGAAAGTCGGTATGTCTTATCAAGCCCCAGTTTGAAGCGGGCAAGGAAAATATCGGCAAAAAAGGTGTTGTAAGAGATAAATCCGTGCACGAGGATGTTGTCAGAAACATTACAGCTTTTGCAAGCGAAAACGGATTCAGGGTTATCGGTGTTGATTATTCTCCGATAAAAGGTCCCGAAGGTAACATCGAATATCTTATGTACATAGAAAAATGTGATGAAGGTGAAATGCTCTGGAGCGGCTCTGTTGAAGAGCTTGTTGAGCGTTCACACGAGAATCTTGATAAATAATCGGGGGGTGAGAGAATGAGAATTGCTCTTATGCCGAATTTAACCCGTAAAGAAGCCTTCGGCGCAACCGAGGGTATCTGTAAAAGCCTTGAAAAGCTCGGCGCGGAGTTTTGTTTTGATTACGAATTCAAAGATGAATTTGCTTTTACAGGCGCAGAATTTCTGTCGTCCGATGAAGCGATTGACGGATGCGATGCAGTAATTGCAATCGGCGGTGACGGATCGATAATTCACGCCGCAAAACTTGCCGCGGTAAAGCAAAAGCCGATACTCGGAGTTAACGCAGGCAGGCTTGCGTTTATGGCGGGTCTTGAAGATAACGAGCTTACTTTGCTGTCCGGGCTTATCGAAGGTAATTATACGCTCGATAAAAGACTGATGCTTAAAACGGGCATAATCTGCGGCGGAGAAACTGTAAACTGCGACTATTGTGTTAATGACACGCTCATTACCAACAAAGAGAAACAGCGTATGACGGCGATTGATGTTTCTCTTGACGGAAAGGTATTTAACAGTTATCTCTGCGACGGTATTCTTGTTTCAACGCCGACGGGCTCAACCGCTTATTCTCTTTCAGCAGGCGGTCCGATAGTTGACCCGGAGCTTGAGAGTATTCTTCTGACTCCGCTTTGCCCGCATTCGCTCGTTGACCGCTCACTTATATTCAGACCCGACGCGGTCATAACCGTTGAATCTGCAGAGGATTGCCCTCTGTGCATTTCGAATGACGGCACCGATCCTGTGAATATTGAACCGGGCTGCAAGGCTGTTATTTCAAGAGCGGAGTTTACGGCAAATTTCATCAGAATCAAGTCTGATAATTTTATCGACATTTTATATAAAAAATTGGCACAAAGAAGATAAATACCAAGGAGTGTAAAAAGTGAAAAAGAAAAGACATGAAGCGATACTCAGACTCATCGAACAGCATTGTCTGTCAACCCAGACAGACCTTCTTGAAATGCTTAAGGCTGAAGGCTTCGACACTACTCAGGCAACAATTTCAAGAGATATCAAGGATTTAAGACTCATCAAGAAGGTTGACGACCTTGGCAGAAGCCGTTATGCGGTTGATACGGGTGATTCGGGTGAGCTTCTGGGCAAGTACAGAAGCATTTTTGCTCATTCCGTTATTTCTGCCGATTACGCAGGCAACACCATTGTTGTGCGTTGCTATACGGGTATGGCTCAGGCTGCGTGTGCGGCTCTTGATTCAATGCATTGGGAAGGCCTTGTCGGCACTCTTGCAGGCGACGATACTATTTTTGCGCTTTGCAGAACACCCGAGCACGCAAGCAAAATGAAGGATGCAATATCGGAACTGATTTCCTGAAGGGAAGAATAAAACATTATGTTAATCGGTCTCAAAATCGAGAATATTGCCGTTATTGAGAGCGCTGAGCTTGAATTTGACAGCGGACTCAACGTTATGACGGGTGAAACGGGTGCGGGTAAATCCATCGTTATTGATGCGATTAATGCCGTGCTCGGCGAACGCACGTCCAGAGAGCTTATCCGTTCGGGATGCGACAGCGCAAAGGTTTATGCTTCGTTTGCCGATATCGGCGAAGAAACCCGTAATATTCTCGATGAAATGGGTATAGAAAAAATGCCCGATAATACCCTTGTGCTGAGCCGCTCACTCAGTTCATCGGGTAAGAACTCATGCCGAATCAACGGATGTCCTGCGACGGTTTCTGCTCTGAAAGAAATCGGTGCGGGTCTGATAAATATTCACGGTCAGCACGACAGTCAGGCTCTTCTTTCACCTGATAAACACTGCGGATTTATCGACAGTCTTGCAGAAAACGCTGATTTGAGAGGCGAGTACAGAAATGTTTTTCTAAACCTTGTTGCCGTTAAAAAAGAGCTTGATTCCCTTTATGATACAAGGGATGAAAAAGCGGCAAGGCTTGATTATCTCAGTTTTCAGATTGATGAGATAACCGCCGCAAACGTCAGAGTCGGCGAAAGGGACGAGCTTTCAAAAGAAAAAGAGCTTCTTCAGCACAGCAGTAAGGTTATCAAAGCGCTCGAAAATGCATATTCCGCGCTGAAAAGCGAAAACGGAATTCTTACGGGTGTTGAGGACTGTGCGGGCGAGCTTGAAAGAGCGGCAAAATATTACGAGAGTGCCGAAAACAGCGCAAAGGGTATAAGAGGCATTGCCTACGAGCTTGCGGATTATTCGGCGGAGGTCAGAGCACTTATCGACGGTTTCGATTACAACCCTGAAAGGCTGACTGCTATCAATGAAAGACTTGATTTTCTTTACCGTCTGTCGATGAAATACGGCAAAGAAGAAGCGGATATACTTGATTATCTCGAAAAAGCTCAAAAAGAAAAAAATGAAATTGAAATATCCGATGAACGCATATCCGAGCTTGAAGAAAAGCTCTATGCTCTTTCGGATGAAATAAAGATTCTTTCGGCAAAACTGACAGAAAGCAGAATGACCGCCGCCGCTCAGTTTGAAATGAGCGTCAAGGCGGAGCTTGAATTCCTTGATATGCCGAAGGTAACATTTGTTGTTGACAGAAAACAGACCGCGCTCACCTCAAAGGGTGCGGATGCGATAGAATTCTTAATCAGCGCAAACCCCGGTCAGGAGCCCAGACCCATTGCAAAAATTGCATCGGGCGGCGAGCTTTCGAGAATTATGCTCGCAATCAAGAATGTTCTTTCCGATAAGGATAATATCGGTACGCTCATTTTTGACGAAATCGACACGGGTGTCAGCGGCTCGGCGGCAGAGAAAATTGCGCTCAAGCTCGGCGAGGTTTCAAAGGGTAGGCAGGTTATCTGTGTTACCCATCTTGCACGTATTGCCGCTCAGGCAGACTGCCATATGAAAATAATGAAATCCGTCGATGATGATAAAACATATACAAAAATCGAAACACTTGATTTTGACGGAAGAGCCGCAGAAATTGCAAGAATATCGGGCGGCGGCAGCGTCACAGAGCTTCAGCTTGAAACCGCCAAAGAAATGCTTGTAAACGCAAAGGAGAATCAGATATGAAATTCGGCGTATGCGTAGGCACAGATATTAAAAAAATGAACCACATAAAATCGCTCGGCTACGATTATGCAGAGAGCCATTGCCAGGAAATCGTGAAAGCAGATAAGGAACAACTTGATGCTATGAAGGCAACGGGGCTTCCCGTTGTTGCGGCAAACTGCTTTATCGGTATGAAAGTTGTGGGCGAAGAAAAGGATGAAGCAAAGATAAAGGAGTATCTTGAAATGCTTTTTGAAAAAGCATCTTATCTAGGACTCAGACACCTTGTTTTTGGTTCATCGGGTGCAAGAAGAATTCCCGAGGAAATGAGTCTTGAAGAGGGTAGGGCAGAGATTGTTGAATTTCTTAAGAATCTTGTTGTGCCCGTTGCGGAAAAATATAATCTTCCCGTTGCAATCGAGCCTCTCAGACCGGAGGAATGCAATGCGATAAACACAATTGCGGAAGGCGTTGAAATCGCAAAAAGAGTAAACTCTCCGTTTGTCAAAGTGCTTGCGGACGTTGCTCATATGTATGTTCAGAATGAAAGTATGGACAGCCTTCTTGATTATAACGGCTGGATTATTCACGCGCACACATCAAATCCCGCCCCCGACCCTGCACTTGACCGCAAAAGAATCTATCCTAAAAACAGCGATTCATTTTCTCAGGCATCTTTTATCAATGTGCTTAAGGAGGTCGGCGTTGAATATTGCTCAATTGAAGCGGAAGTTATCGATTTTGAATCAGACGCAAAGAAGGCATATGAAGTGTTAAAGGAGCTTAAATAATGAAACTGACAGATAAAGATGTTGTTCTTTTTTCGGGTGACTCCATAACCGACGGCAACAGAGGCAAAAGTATGGATTGCAACCATATTATGGGTCACGGCTATCAGTATATCGTTGCAGGCAGGCTTGCACTTGATAATGCAGAGGATATGCCAAAGTTTATCAATAAAGGCTATTCCGGCGAAAATGCAATTGATTTGCTCGGAAAATGGAAAGAGGATGTGCTTGATAATAAGCCCACCGTGCTGAGTATTCTTGTAGGTGTTAATGAAGGCGGGTACGGCTATTTCAACGGACTCACTCCGGACGAAGCAAGAGAAAGATATGAAACAAATCTCCGTGCAATTCTTGAACTGACCCGAAAAGAGCTCGGTGACATAAAAATCATTCTTTGCGAGCCTTTTTATTGCCCGCTTGATAAGTCGGATTATTCTTACAGATACACGCCTCATCCCGACGGCGTTGAGGACCCGTTTGAAAGACCTGACAGCCATGACCCCGAGGATTCGGTTACTTACCGTGAAGAGGTCAACAAAAGAATCAGAGCGGCAGCGCCGAAGATAGCAAAAGACTACGGCTGTATCTTCGTGCCTCTGTATGACAGAATTTACGAAGAAGCGTCAAAGTCGAGGATGGAATATTTTGTCTGGGACGGCACTCACCCCAGCATTGCGGGTCATATGCTTATTGCTGAAGAATGGCTGAAAGCTGTTCGCAATGTGTAATTAAACCGAAAACTCAATCTTGACAAACCATTATTCTATAATGTATAATACAATGCAATGGCAATGACGGGAAGAAGTAACCGTTAAATCCGTTTCAGAGAGTCTCCGGGCGGTGAAAGGGGATAACGGAAGGCGAGTGAAATACATCCCCGAGCCGCTTTGCTGAAAATTGCAGTAGGCAGAGCCGTGTGCGCCCGTTAAAGCGTAAGGGTAAGTCAGTCTTTTACCCGCCGAGGAGTGTGCCGTGAGGCAGGCTCAAATAGAGGTGGTACCGCGTTAATTCGCCCTCTGTCAGCAATGGCAGAGGGTTATTTTGTTACTTTGTAAATAATACCGAAAGGATGTTTTAATAATGCAGATTTATGAAGAACTTGTTGCAAGAGGACTTATTGCACAGGTAACAGACGAAAAAGAAATCAGAGAACTCATCAACAACGGCAAGGCAGTTTTTTACATCGGCTTTGACCCCACTGCCGACAGCCTTCACGTTGGTCATTTTATGGCTCTCTGCCTTATGAAAAGACTTCAGATGGCAGGCAACAGACCCATTGCTCTTCTCGGCGGCGGCACAGGTATGATCGGTGATCCCTCGGGCAGAAGCGATCTGCGTCAGGTTCTCACCAAGGAAACAATCGAGCATAACGTTGAGTGCTTCAAGAAGCAGATGAGCCGTTTCATCGAATTCGGTGAAGGCAAGGCAATGATGATAAACAATGCCGACTGGCTTCTCAACCTCAACTATGTTGACGTCCTTCGAGAAGTAGGTGCTTGCTTCTCGGTTAACAATATGCTCCGTGCAGAATGCTATAAGCAGAGAATGGAAAAAGGTCTCAGCTTCCTTGAGTTTAACTATATGATTATGCAGAGCTATGACTTCTACCATCTCTTCAAGGAATATGGCTGTAATATGCAGTTCGGCGGCGACGACCAGTGGTCAAATATGCTCGGCGGTACTGAGCTTATCAGAAAGAAGCTCGGCAAGGATGCTTATGCAATGACAATCACTCTTCTTCTCAACTCCGAAGGCAAGAAGATGGGTAAGACTGCTTCGGGCGCAGTATGGCTTGACCCCGAAAAGACCTCACCCTACGAGTTCTATCAGTACTGGCGTAATGTTGCCGATGACGACGTTCTCAAGTGCATCCGTATGCTCACATTCCTTCCTCTTGAGGAAATTGATGCAATGGATTCCTGGGAAGGCAGTCAGCTCAACACAGCAAAGGAAATTCTTGCTTTTGAGCTTACAAAGCTCGTTCACGGTGAAGAAGAAGCAACAAAGGCACAGGCTGCCGCAAGAGCAATCTTCAGCGGTGCGGCAGACCTTGACAATATGCCCGCAACAACTCTTATCGATGACGATTTCACAGACGGTATGATTGATATTCTTGATATTCTTATGAAGGCTGAAATCACAAAGTCAAGAGGCGAAGGCAGACGTCTTGTTCAGCAGGGCGGTATTTCTGTTGATGATGCAAAGGTTACCGATTTTGCAATGAGCTTTGCACAGTCGGCTCTCAAGGAAAATCCTATTGTTGTTAAGAAGGGTAAGAAAATATTCCATAAGATTGAGGCATAATTATGTTGAATCCCAAAGAAAAATGCGCGGTTTTTCTTGATATTGACGGAACTTTAATCAGCGATAGCTTCAAGATTTCCGACGATAACCTCAAAGCCATTGCCGAAGCAAGGGCGAGGGGACATATGGTTTTTATCAATACGGGTCGTTCCCGGGGCAATATACCCCAAGTGCTCAGCGAGCAGTTTGACCTTGACGGTATCATTTCCGGAAGCGGTGCGATGATAACGATGGGCGGCGAAACAGTATGGAAAACCTATATGAGTGAAGAGCTTGTCGGACGGGTTATGGAATATATTTTCAATAACCGCCGTTATTGGGCAATATTCGAAGGATATAACGATGTATATATGCTACCGAGCGAAGAAAGACAGCGCAGGGATTTTCAGATTCCCGTCGAATCCCCCGAGGATTATAAAAAAATCTGTGCAGGGGATGAAATTCAGGTTATTGCAATGGGAAAAATCGTTCCCGACGATTTTAAAGAGCTTTTCAAAGATGAACTGACGGTTTTTCAGTTTGATACATATGCGGACTGCGTCATTAAAGGTCTTAATAAAGCAAAAGGTATTGAAAAGGTTCTTGAACTGACAGGAATCAAAAAGGAAAATACTATCGCAATCGGCGACAGTAACAACGATTATGATATGCTTGAGTTTGCGGGTATAGGTGTTGCTATGGCGAATTCACAGCAGAGAATACTTGATATGGCGGACTATATAACCGTTTCCGCAAAGGAAAGCGGTGTTGCAAGAGCAATTGAAATGTTTTTGCTTAAATGACAAATTACGGCGGGATGCAATCATCCCGCCGATATGTTTTGTAAAAATGCACCGCAGAGCGATTTCTGCGGTGCATAACTGTTTATTCATCTTTTTTTGATTTTGTTGAAGGCTTTGCAGATTTTTCAAGAAGCACAAGAAGCAGACACCAGAATGCCGCCAGAAGCACAAAGAGAATGCATACGAGAATTGCATTTTCAATTGCAAAGCTCAGAAGTCCGCCGACTGCGGGAATGTAAGAATTAACAACGCCGTAACAGCCTGATGCATAAACCGTGTTTGACATCTGGGACTGATTGGTTATGTCGTTTGTGATAAATTCTGCCTCTTCAAGTCCGAGAGGATTAACTGCATTGATAATATGTATGTCGCATCCGCCGGTTGTTATTGAAGGAACGGCAATCATATCACCTACTTCGTATTCACCGGGTTGAACCATTTTAGAAATAATAAGGTCGCCCTTGGAAACGGGAGAAATGCCGGTAACTTCGAGGTCAGCGCTCATTGTGTTGAAGCAGAGTCCGCCGATGTTTGAGCCGTTATTATCAAGGAAGATTGAAACAAAGCATCCGAGAATAAAGACAATTACTGTTGCGGCAAGCAAAACTATTGAAATGATTTTGCCTGCCAAAGCACCCTTGTTTTTCTTGCCTTTTGCAGCATCTTCAACTTCAGCCTCGCCATAATTTATATTCGGGATGAACGGAGCGGCGGGTTGCTTCTGCTCGGGAGCACCTACAGGAGCGTAATTTGCATTGCTCTTGCTTACGGTTGCAACGGATGCGGGTTTATCTTCCTGCTGAGGTGAATATGTAACATTTTCATCAAGCGTCTGAGTACGTTTTGAAAAATAGCCTGAGCTGCTGACATCACTTGACTTTGAAACGTCTTCTGCAGGAGTCTGCTGAGAAGCTGAATTGATAATATTTTTTTCGGAAACCGATGTTGCTCCGCGAATTTTTGAAACAAACTCAAGGTCAAGCTCATCAATGCTTTTAAGTTTGAACTGATCCATAACTGATTATTCTGCCTTTCAGATAAAAATTATTTTGAAATTTTTGCAAGAAGAGAAGCGTTTTCTTTTGCAATTTCTTCGCTGAGCTTCATTATTCTTTCGATGCTTGCAAGAACGGCAGGGTCTGCAGCGGGAGCGGCAGTTGCAGCGGCTGCGGTACCGCCTGCCTTAAGAGCTTTGTTTTCATCGGAAAGCTGACGGCAGATTTTTTTGAGTTTTTCATTGTTAGCTTCTGTTGCTTTTGCATATTCAAAAACTTTTTTGTATTCTGTCTTGAGAACATTTATATACTGCTCAACCTGCGCGCAATTATATCCTTCAGCCGATTTCTGAAATAAATCTTTATTTTCCACTTTTTTATCCTCCGTAATCATATATTATCAATTAATAATATCATATATTAACAAAAATTACAACATCAAAACAAAATTTTTATCGTTTTTTTACACACGTTGTTGATATTTGGAGAGATTAATGATGATGAATATGGCTTACGGTTGGTTTTACGGAGCAGTTTAATTCTTCACAATGCTCGTCAACGGCTTCGGTTTCAATCGTCGTGTGTGTAACTCCGAGTTCATTCAGAATAATTCTTGCGGCTTCTTTGACAGTGTGCATATCGGAATTTGTGACAATGTGAAGTGTTGCACAGCTGGTGTGTCCGTCGATGCTTCGAAGATGAATGTGGTGAACATCTTTAATTCCGTCAATTTCCAGAAGCCGTTCCTTTATTTCGGAAACATTTATTCCGCAAGGCGTTTTGTCAAGAACGATATCAATGATTTTTTTCAGGTTTTTGATGCATCCTGTGATAATGAAAACCGCAACACCCATTGACATCAGCGGGTCTATGACGGAAAAATCCGTAAACCGCATAATAACCGCACCTGCAAGCACGGCAATCCAACCGAGAACATCTTCAAGCATATGCAGATTTACAGCTTTCTGGTTTATGGAATCGCCGTCGTGCGTGAAATATGCAGCCGCAAGGTTAATGACGATACCCATTATTCCTATAATTATCATTCCGTTGTAATTGACTTCAGTTGGGTTTGCGATTCTTTCAGCGGCATTGACGATAACGATAAACGAACTGAAAAGAAGAATAATTGTTGTTATTGCACCGCCGACAACCGAATATCTTGCATAACCGTAAGTGTAATTTTCATCGGGCTGTTTTTTGCTTTTCTTTTCAAGTAAGTAAGATATTCCGATGCTTGCCGCATCGCCGAGGTCGTGCACAGCATCGGAAATAATTGCAATGCTTCCGGTGTAGATACCGCCGACAAATTCAAACCCCGAAAACAGCAGATTGAGAATGAATGCGATGAATATGTTTTTCTCTGTTCTCATAATGAAATCACCTTGTTGACTTTAAAATACGAATGAGATACAATATGTATGTTTCGGAACGCGATGTCCAGTATTATCATATCCGATTGTATATCTACTTACAACATATGATCTTTTCGGATTGTTTGTTACCGGACATAATTTAAAAATTGTACGGTGATTATTATGGACAGAAGGCAAAGAAAAACAAGAGAGGCTGTGTTCAAGGCTTTTTCGGAGTTGTTATCGGAGAAAAATGTGAGCCGTATTACGGTAGGGGATATCGTTGAAAGAGCAGATGTCGGCAGGTCAACATTCTATGCTCATTTTGAAACGAAGGACTATCTTCAGAAGGAACTGTGCGAAGAATTGTTCTGCCATATTTTTGATTCGCTGACTGATTCGTCAAACGGACACAGACACATATTTGAATGTGAAGCACCTGATTCTGTTTATCTTCATTTGTTCCGTCATCTGCAAAAGAACGATAATAATATTCTTGATTTGCTTTCGGGTGAGAATAATGAGATGTTTCTGAATTATTTTAAATCAGCTTTTATCGGGATGATAACCGATAAAAGTGAAACAATTGCAGAATTCAATTTTGACGGACTTCCGCAGGATTTTCTTGTAAATCACATAGCGTCAACTTTTGTAGAAACGGTGCGCTGGTGGGTAAAAAACAGTTGCAGTCAGACTCCCGAAGAGATAACAGGATATTTTTTGATTGCCGTAAACGCAAAACGAGCTGCAGATTAATCTGCAGCTCATTTTTTACAGCTATTTAATTACAGCTTCATTGCAACGTCCCAAGCGCCCCAGATGACGGTACGGAGATTTCCGACCTTAGCTGCGTCGCCGATAACGTGAACGTGTTTGCTCTTGGGTGCAAGCGGAGTGGGAACATAACCTACAGACATAATAACCGAATCTGCGGGAATGTCGAATACCTTTCCGTCTTTATCCTTAACCTTTACGCTGCCGTTGTTGATTTCGCAAAGAGATGTTTCAAGATGAACGGGAACTTTGTTTGTCTTGAAGAAATCTCTGAGATAGCTTGTGTTTGCAAGCGCAACACCGGGAGTTGTTACAAGGTCATCCTGCATTTCGATGATTGTGGGTTTCTTGCCCTGGAGATAAAGGTCGTAAGCGATTTCACAGCCCGTAAGACCGCCGCCGATGATTGTTACGTTTTCACCGACTTCAGCATTGCCGAGAAGGAAGTCGACAGCCTCAATTGCTGTGTCTGCACCCTTAACGGGAATCTTTCTTGCCTTCGAACCCGTAGCAACGATAACTTCGTCAGCACCGAGAGCATTGATATCCTTAATCTCTGTGTTCATCTTGATTTCGATGGGATGCTTTGCAACTTCACGGATATACCAAGCGATAAGATCACGGTCTTTTTCTTTATATGAGGGAGCGGCTGCTGCAATGAATACGCCGCCGAGCTTATCGCTCTTTTCGTAAATAGTAACCTTATGACCACGCTTTGCGCAAACGATAGCTGCTTCCATACCGCCGATACCGCCGCCGATAACAGCAACCTTCTTTGACTTCTTGGCAGGCTTGATGCTGTATTTCTTTGACTGCATTGTCTGGGGATTCAGTGCGCAGCGGGAAAGACCCATTGTGTCTGTGAGGTCCTGAGTGTTTGCGTGACCCTTTGATGATGAGAAGTTGAAGCAAGCGCTGTGGCAACAGATGCAGGGTTTGATATCTTCAATTCTGTCTTCAAGAATCTTTGTAATCCATTCGGGGTCTGTGAGGAACTGACGTGCAACGCCGACACCGTCGATTTTACCTTCTGCAACAGCCTGAGCACCGACATCGGGTTCCATACGTCCTGCACAAACAACGGGAATATCAACAAACTTCTTGATGTGTGCAACGTCTTCAAGGTTGCAGTTCTGAGGCATATACATAGGCGGATGTGCCCAGTACCATGAGTCGTATGTACCGTTATCGGCATTGAGCATATCGTAGCCTGCATCCTGAAGATACTTAGCAGCTCTTTCAGATTCTTCCATTGCTCTACCAACTTCAGTGTACTCTTCACCTGGCATAGCACCGTAGCAAAAGTCTTTTAACTTGGATTCAACTG
>JAZSLR010000031.1:0-23311 GCA_045535475.1 Acutalibacteraceae bacterium
CGATTTCCTTGTGGGCAACATTAAGGTCGCCGCAGAAAATAACGGGTTTTTTCTCATCAAGCCCGCACACATAGTTTCTGAATGCATCCTCCCACTCCATACGGTAGTCAAGGCGCACAAGCCCGTCGCGTGCATTGGGAACATAGACGGTTATAAAATAAAAATCGTTGAATTCAAGGGTAATGACTCTGCCCTCGGTGTCGTGTTCGGGGATGCCGAGACCGTAAGCAACCGACAGAGGCTCTTCGCGGGTAAAAACTGCAGTGCCCGAATAGCCTTTTTTCTCCGCATAATTCCAGTACTGATGATATCCGTCAAGGGTAAGCTCAGCCTGACCCTCCTGCATCTTTGTTTCCTGCAGGCAGAATATATCGGCGTCCAGCGCCGCAAAGCTTTCGTAAAAATCTTTTGTGAGGCACGCTCTGATTCCGTTAACATTCCACGAAACAAACCTTTTGACCGCCATAACGCACATCCCTCCATTATAATTAGAATATATTATATCACACTTTTTCGAAGATGTCACCTATTTATAATATTAAAGTTTTGTAAATATTATTTTATAAATAATACATAAAAGAACCCCTCGATTTTTGGCACGTGATTTTGGCATTCACACTTGACAAATTCCCGAATTTGGAGTATTTTTATATTACAAGTGCGCAGATTCGAATGAACTGTGCAAAAAAATTTTTATTATTTTTTCAGGAGGAAGAATCATGAAAAAAATTCTCGCAGTTCTCCTCGCAGCTTCAATGCTCTTTGCATTTGCAGCTTGCGGCGGAAACGATGACGGCACAACCACAACAGCACCCGCAACAGAATCAGACGTTGTAACAGAAGCTCCCACAGAAGAAGCAACAGATGCTGCAACAGAAGCTCCCGCAGTTGACGAATCAGAAGTTGCTACTGAAGCTCCCGCAGCAACAGAAGCTCCTGTTGAAGATCCCTCAGCAGCAGAAGAAACAACAGCAGCTAACGCTGAAATGACAAAGGCTGAGTTCGTTGCTTTCCTTAACGCTGAAACAGCTAAGGCAGCTAAGGGCTCATACAAGTACAACAGAAACTGCTCATACACAGACCCCATCGACGTTGGTAACTCAACAGATGCTCTTAACTCTGTTATCAGAATGGTCGACAAGAACTCAGACCTCAGCTCAGTTGTCGGCGGTTTCCTCGGCATAGGCACAAAGGAAGGTTCGTTCCCCAAAGATGAGCCCGATGATGACTACAAACTCAAGGCAACAACTCTCAAGGAATCAGACGTTCAGAACTTCGCAGTAAAAGACGGCGTTTACAGCTTCACTCTTGCTAATGCTGCAAACCCCAAGAAGACAGGCGCAACTCCTTTCCACAGATTCACAAACGACTTCATCACACACGAAGAAGTTGACTCAAGCATCCAGGAAACAGCAGGCAGCCTTATCAAGCTCAACAGCACAGATGTAGACTACACAAACATCAAGGTTTCAGTTACAGTTGAAGACGGCAAGATCACAAAGATCAATTATCAGTATGATTTCGCTGCAACTCTTCAGGTTAAGATCCTTGTTGGTAACGTTAACGGCGACGGCGCTGCAAAGACAACAGGCGCATTCACAGACATCAAGTATTAATCTTTAATAATTTATTCATCCTCCGCATCATTCGGTGCGGAGGATATTTTTTATCCGTATAAAGAAAAAGGCGAGGCCAAAAGCCTCGGGTTTTTCTCGTATAAAACGGGGGGGACAAAAGATGGTAGTGGTCAAATTAATTATTTCTCTGCCTGCTTGGAGTACTTGAGAGTGTAAACAATTCTCATAATCCAAGCTTCGGCAGGATTGATTGCCTTTGCCTTGCCGAATACCTTTGAGGTGAGCAAGGTAAGGCTGCTTTTGCTCATAATCATATCAACCGCCTGAGCATCTCCTTCGTTTGCACCGCAGCAAAGAGCACCCATATCCTTGATGAGCACGGCATTTTTGCCTTTGATTTTCTTTGCAGCGTATTCGGGAGCTTTTGCACATTTGACGGTAGGTCCGCAAATCTGAGCAAAGTCGTCAAGCAGAGGTTTCATTGTTTTGCCGAGTCTGGAAACGGCAACAACCTCGCTTGAAGTGTTATGAATTATATTGTTGAATTTGGGGCAGGCAAGATAGATATCTCTGTGTGCGTTTGCTGTTTCAGCAAGCACTTCGTTTGCCGCTCCGCTGTTGAGATCCATTGAAATCTCGGCACCGCTTTCGGTATTTGTGAAAACGATTTCGCCGCTTTCTCTGTTACAGGTACTATTATACAGCATCGACTTATCAATTTCAACAGTTTTTTCGGATTTTGTGAGCTTGTCAGCGATTTCCGAACAGAATCCGTCAAGATTGTCCGACTTTATACCAAGCTTTTCTCTTGCGCTTGAGAGAATATAATCTGCGCAAACGGATTCAAGCGAGCTTGCAACCTCGAAAGCCTCTTCGCTGTCTTTGCCAAAGCAAAGTGCGCCGTGATGAGCCATAATAACAGCCTTTGAGGGACTGAGCTTGAGCGCATTGGTAACGCCCTTTCGGAGCTTCTTTGTGCCGGGCAGACCGTAGCCGCCTAGATGGATGATACTGCCGATAAGGTTTGCGGCTTCGCCGGTTACCTTTTCGATGCCGTTTGAAAGCGCACTTACGGCAGATGCAATCTTCTGGTGGGTGTGGATAACAAAGTTTGCATCAGGGAACTGCTTATAAACCTCGGCATGGATACCCTTTTCGGATGAAGGCTTAACGTTGCCGCCCCATTCGAGAGTGTTGATTGCAACCTCAACGATATCTTCGGGAGTAAGACCGATATAGGGCTTGCCGCTGGGAGTTATGACAAAGGTCTTATCGTCAACACGGCAGCTTACGTTGCCCCAGGTTCTTGCGATAAGTCCTGTTTCAACAAGTCTTTCGCCTGCTTCAATAACAAGCTTTTTTGCGGTTAAAACGTCCATAATTTCATTCCTTATGTTAAATTAAGGCGGGATATCGGGTATCCCGCCAAATTTTTTAATTATTTATCAAGACACACAATATTCTCGAAAACTTTATCGAATCTTGCAACTGCATCATCAATCATTTCTTCTGTGTATGCTGCGCTGGTGTAAAGACGGCTGCCTGCGAGAGTTACAAGACCCTCTGCCATATAAGCAGCGCCCATATGAGTCATTTCCTTTTTACGATCCGATGTTGCGCTGAGAACGCCGGGAATCTGCCAGGGCTTGCACCAGTTGATGGAGTAGTTCATTGTGCCGACTGTTTCGAGGTGGCAGATTGAACCCTGGTTGAATGCTACGAAGGGAAGGTTTCTCTTCTTGATGATTTCCTGAAGACCTGCTGTAAGTCTGTCACCCATAAGAGCCGCCTTGTAGCAAGCGTCTGCCTTTTCCATTTCCTCAAGCATTGTGTAACCTGCAATACAGCTGAGGGGGTTAGCGGTCATTGTACCGCCGCAGAAAGCCTTCTTGATCTTCTTGCCGTCGCCGTCAAGACCTGAGCCAAGATGCTTCATATATTCCTTCTTACCGCCGAGACCGCCTGCGCCGGGATATCCGCCTGCCATAACCTTGCCGAATACGGTGAGGTCGGGCGATACGCCGAAGTAGCCCTGAGCACCGCTCATACTTACGCGGAATGCGGTAACAACTTCGTCAAAGATAAGGAGTGCGCCGTACTTGCGGCAAAGAGCTTCAACGCCCTTGCAGAAGTTCTTGTCAACGGGTCTTGTGCCGCTTTCGGGACCGACGGGCTCAAGCATAACTGCTGCTGTGCCGCCCTTGAGTCTGTTAGCCTTGAGCTTTCTTTCAAGGTCATTAAGGTCGCCGGGGAAGAATTCATCGGTATCTCTGAAGCAGAACAGAGGAACACCGGGAGCCTGAGTGAACTTTGAGCCGGGAACACGGATGCTGTAGCCGAGCTGATCTGACCAGCCGTGGTAAGCGCCGCCCATCTTGAGGATCTTTTTCTTACCTGTTGCAAGACGAGCAACACGGATAGCTGTCATACAAGCTTCGGTACCTGAACCGAGCATACGGAACATATCAACGCTGGGGATAAGCTCTGCAATCTTCTTGCCGAGTTTATATTCATACTCGTGGAAAAGACCTGTTGAAGGGCCGCAGGTGTTGAGGAGCTCGATAACCTTTTCACGGACTGCGGGAGGATTGCTGCCAAGAACGGTGGGGCCGCCTGCCTGAAGGAAGTCATAATACTTGTTACCGTCGATATCGTAAAGATATGCACCTTCAGCCTTTGTGAAAACGAGGGGGAACGGATAGTTGAAAGCAAGGTTATGCTGAACGCCGCCGGGGATGACCTGCTTTGCTTCTTCGATCATAACCTTTGACTTTGCGCACTTCTTGTCAAAATAATCTTCTTCGTAAGCCTTGAGAGCTTCGGGGCTGATTGTATAAATAGGCTTTTTAATGAGTTCGTCAAGCTGCTTCTGCACAGCCTGCGCATCGGGATAAGTAATAATACCGTGGTTTGACATTTTCAAATTCCTCCTTAACAAGAATATATTGTCACTTGTTCATTGTATCATATTAAAAATAAATAATCAAGTCCGTGTTTTCGGGCTTTTGCGGGATTTTGTAACATTTAACACTCTGTTCATTACTCCAGACCGAGCTTTTTCGCCATTTCGGCGGTTTTGAGTTCGAGAAGCTTGGAAACGCCCTTTTCCTGCATCGTTACACCGTAGAGCATATCCGCTTCATCCATAGTGCCTCGTCTGTGGGTGATGAGAATGAACTGTGTGTTGCCCGTCATTTCTCTGACATAGGATGCGTAACGGCTGACGTTAACGTCGTCAAGTGCAGCTTCAACCTCGTCAAAGATACAGAACGGTGCGGGAGTTACCTTGAGGATTGCAAAGAGAAGTGCAATCGCCGCAAGACCCTTTTCACCGCCCGAAAGAAGGTCGATATTCTGAACGTTCTTTCCGGGGGGCTGAACCCTGATATTAATGTTACATTCAAGAACATCCTGCGGGTCGTCAAGCACAAGCTCTGCACGTCCGCCGTCGAAAAGCTCCTTGAATGTGTCGCTGAAATGGTTGTTGATGCGTCTGAACTGCTCTCTGAAGCGCTCCGCCATCTTACCCGTAAGCTCTTCGATAAGCTTTATGAGTTCTTCACGGGATTTTTCGATGTCACCTATCTGAACGCTCATATATTCATATCTCTCGGAAACCTCTTTGTATTCCTCAACCGCACCGACATTGACGTTGCCGAGCGCACGGATTTTATTCTTGATTTCCTGAAGAGTACGCTGTGCCTTGGGGATATCGTCAAGCACGATGTTCATATCCGCCGCTTCGCGGAGAGAGAGCTGATATTCGTCATAGAGCTTGTTCTGCGCCGTTTCAAGCTCACGCTGCATTGCATCACGGCGCTCTTCAAGCCTTGCAAGTTCGCCGCCGAGCTTTTCTCTTTCGGCAGTCATCTCGCGCTCCTTATTGCGAAGCGATGTGCTCTTTGCTTCGCCCTGAGTACGTTTTTCGCGAAGTTCTTCAATTTTTTCATTTGTCTTAACCGAATTTTCACGAAGCGAATCCGCTTTCGTTTCCATTTCGGCAATATTTGCAAGGATATTTTCGTTTTCCTGCTTAATCTGTGCGATTTCTTCGCTGAGTATATCCGCACGTCTGCTGAAGCTTTCTTTACGCTCGATGCAGCCGGCAACAGTTTCGTTGTTAGCTTCGATATCCTTGTGAAGCGCAACTATTTCAAGATTGAGAGCATTCTGAACTTCTGCAGATTCCTCACGGAGTTTTTCAAGCGATTCACGCTGAGCGTTGAGTTCGATGAGCTGTTCGGCGAGCTTTTCGCCATCTGCGGTGACAGCGGCAATCTCTGCATCCGCTTTCTTTTCTGCATCCTCGGATTCGAGAATTCTCGCCTTTGCTCTCTCCTTTTCGGCTTCAAGC
This sequence comes from Acutalibacteraceae bacterium, assembly GCA_045535475.1. Taxonomy (GTDB): domain Bacteria; phylum Bacillota; class Clostridia; order Oscillospirales; family Acutalibacteraceae; genus CAG-177. The sequence goes on from JAZSLR010000031.1 coordinate 5,932, forward strand.
TCGTTGATATGACCCATTGCGGCGGAATATCTGTCCTTGATGAGGTTCAGCGCACTTTCGGCTCTGATGATATCCTCCTGAGTCTTTATAAGCTCTGCTTCGCTCGCATCAAGCTCAGCCTGAACGAGTGCAAGCTCTTCCGAAACAGTTTTGAATGACGACTGTTTTTCGTCATACTGCTTTTCGAGAACGGCAACCTTTTCTTTCAGGCTTTCGATTTCGGTTGCTCTGCTGAGAAAACCTGCGCCTGAGCCTCTCGAGCCGCCCGTCATCGAACCGCCCGCATTGAGCACCTGACCGTCAAGGGTAACAATCTTGAAACGGTAGGAATATTTCTTCGCCATATCAATGCCGTTGTCGATATTGTCAACAACTGCCGTTCTGCCGAGAAGCGAACCGATAATTTCGGAATACTTGCCGTCAAAATCGAGCAGCTTATCCGCCATATCAACAAAGCCCTCGCATTTTTCAAGACCATTTTCGGTGAACGGTCTTGATTTAACCGAAGTGAGCGGCAGGAAGGTTGCACGACCCGCTCTGTTGTCTTTAAGGTAATTAATCGCTCTTTTTGCGGTGTTTTCGTCATCGGTGACGATATTCTGAATCGCCGCGCCGAGAGCGGTTTCGATTGCGATTGCATATTCGGACGGGGTTGAAATGAGCTGTGAAAGGGTGCCGTGGATACCTCTGAGGGCACCTCTTTTTGACTCCTTGATAACCTTCTGAACACTGCCTGCATAGCCGTCAAGGTTCTTTTCAAGGTCATCGAGCATCTTGATTCTTGCATTTTTCTGATAAATGTCAAGATTGATGCTTTCAAGCTCCTTGCGCATTTTTTCAACCTTATCGGCTCTTGTACCGATAATCATACGGTAGCCGTCAAGCGCATTTTCGTGCTCTGCCGCTTCGTCATTAAGGCGGTCAAGCTCTTTCTGAGCGGCAGCCTTTTCGCTTTCGAGAGAAGTGATTACTCCTCCCCTTGTTTCGATAATTTCATCTATGTTTGCAATTCGTGCGGCAAGCTCGTGCTTTGCGGATTCGGCGGTTGATTTTTCAACACGCATATCTGCAAGACGGAGCGCCGCAGCGGTTATTTTATCGTTGATTTCTCTTGCCTTTTCGCTGTTTTCGCTGTTCTGACCCATAAGCTCGCCGAGCTTGCGGATTTCAGCTTCAAGAGCCGATTTTTTCTGCAAAGCAAGTGCTTCTTTTTCGGCAGTATCCTTCTGTGCGGCTTCAATCTGAGCATCAATTTCCGCCTTTGAGGTTTCGCTGTCGCCCATATCGCCCGTGATACGCTCGATGGTCTGCTCGTTATGCTCAATCGTGTTTTTCTCAACGGCGATTTTACCGTCGATAACCGCGGCTTCCTCTTCGCCCTCGGAGATGCTCTGGCGCAGACGTTCGATTTCAAGAGTCATCTCTTGACCCTCAAGAATCGCCTGCTCTATCTGCTCAATGAGTGCAACAAGCTCGGTTTCGGTCTGCTCATACTGCGATGCGGCAACCGAAAGCTTATGCTCCTGCTCACGCAATCCATTCTTTGATTTTTCTATTGTATGTAACCACAAGCCGATTTCAAGAGTTTTCTTTTCGTCGGCAAGAGCAAGGAATTTGAGCGCTTTTTCGCTCTGCACCTTAAGAGGTCCGATTCTGCCCTCAAGCTCTGCAAGAATATCACGCAGACGAACAAGATTTTCCTCCGCCTGGTCGAGTCTGCGGTTTGCATCGGCGCGTCTGTAACGGAATGCGGAAATACCCGCCGCCTCTTCGAGCATATCTCTTCTCTGGGTTGAGCGTGCGGAAACGAGGTCTGCAATTCTGCCCTGACCGACCATTGAATAACCGTCGCGGCCGAGACCCGTATCCATAAACAGCTCGTGGATATCTCTCAGACGACAGACCTCACCGTTGATTTTATATTCACTTTCGCCCGAGCGGTAATAACGTCGGGTGACAGCAACGTCGTCCTTATCGTAGTTGTTGAGTCCTCTGTCGGAATTGTCAAGACGCAGAGTAACCTCGGCATAACCAAGAGGCTTTCTCTGGCTTGTACCGCCGAAGATGACGTCCTCCATCTTTGAGCCTCTGAGCGTTTTTGTTGACTGCTCACCGAGTACCCAGCGCACGGCATCGGAGATGTTACTCTTACCCGAGCCGTTGGGGCCGACAACCGCCGTTATGCCTTTGCCGAATTCAAGCACCGTTTTATCCGGAAAGGATTTGAAACCTTGCATTTCAAGCGCTTTTAATATCATTTAATCACCTTAATCCGTACCTCGTATTTTGAGAGTCCGTCCATACCTTTTACGTCACAGTCGTATCCCTTTTCACGAAGCTGAATGAGATTTTGTTTCTTCTGCCCTGTCATTTTTGAGATTTCTTTCGGCGAAACAAACAGCGTATATCTGCCTTCGTCGAGTTTTTCAAGCTCTCCGAGCGCATAATTGAAATAAATTCTGCCCTCGCAAAGCTCACGGAGCGCCGGATGATAAGCACCGCCGGCAAAGTCTTCCTCAACTCCGCCGCCCGAGTGCAGACCGACTCTGATAACCTTTATCCCCGCATTTTCAAACATCGGGATAATCCTTGCGCAAAGCTCAACCGTTTCGGTTATACCCTTCGGGATAAATTCACCCGCCTGCATAAGCTCGTGAAGCCTTGTCCCTTTCAGAACAACGGTGGGGTAAATTCTCACCGTGTCGGGCTTGATTTCAACGATTTTTTCTGCGGTTGCAATGCTGTCCGCATCCTCCGAGCCGTAAAGCCCCGTCATCATCTGCAAGCCGACCTCGAAGCCGTACTCTTTGAGAAGTGCACACGCATCGCAAATCTGCTTTGCGGTGTGCCCTCTGTCGTTGAGCATAAGCACTCTGTCGTCAAGACTTTGCGCGCCGAGTTCGACTGCGGTTACTCCGTATTTTTTGAGAATTTCACAGATTTCGCGGCTGATGCCGTCGGGTCTGGTTGAAATTCTTATTCCCTTAAAAATTCCTTTTTGTATGTACTCATAAGCCGCCTCAAGAAGCGAAAGCATATAGGAGCGCTCTACCATAGTGAAGCTGCCGCCGAAAAATGCGATTTCGCCGCCTGCCGCATCGCTCTGCGAAAGAGAGCTGATTGCAGTCTGCGCCGCAGAATGAACACCGGCTGCGGTTAAGTCCTTATGACTGCCCGAGATGCTTCTCTGGTTGCAGAACGAACACATATGCGGACAGCCTTTGTGCACAACAAAAAGAGCTATGTTGATATGCTTCATTTTATTCCCATAAGCTCGAGAGCTTCCTTTGCGGCGTGCTGCTCGGCAAGCTTCTTGCTTTTGCCCGTACCTCTGCCGATTACATTGCTGTTGAGATGCACCTCAACGCTGAATGTCTTTGCGTGGTCGGGCCCGCTTGCATCAATAAGCACATATTCTATATGCTCCTCACGGTTACGCTGGATAACCTCCTGAAGCAGGGTTTTATAGTCTTTTGCTTCGTCGAGTGCATCGTGTCTGGGAATAAAACGGAGAACAATTTTGCTCGCCTCTTCAAGTCCGCCGTCCAGAAAGACAGCCGCAAGCACCGCTTCAAAAGCATCCGCAAGAATTGACGGTCTTTCGCTTCCGCCCGTTCTTGATTCGCCCTTGCCGAGCCTTAATGCCGGGCCGATGCCCAACTCTTTCGCAAAAAGGCAGAGCGCTTTTTCGCAGACTCTTGCCGCTCTGTGCTTGGTAAGCTCGCCCTCGGGTGAATCGAAATTTTCATAGAAATACTTTGCCGAAACAAAGCCGAGAATCGAATCTCCGAGGAATTCAAGCCGTTCATTGCAGAGTGTGCCGTCATTCTGCTCATTCGCATAGGATGAATGAGTGAGTGCGGTTTCAAGAAGCGATATGTCCTTGAATTTATATCCCAGATTCTTCTGGAGAAGAATCAGTTTTTCGTTCATTTCTTTCACCTTATTATTCTTCAATCATTCCGGCAAGAACGGCAACGGAAAAATCTCCGTTTATCTCCTCACCGAACTCCGTGTCAAATTCATTCTCAACCGCCTGAACAAGCTCACGGATTTCAATTTCGTCGCCGACCAGCTCGCCGAGAAGAGTTTCTCCGTCAACGCTTGCCTCGTCACAGCCGAGCTCTTCGCAGATAAGTGCAATCAATCTTTCAAGCATCAAAAACTTTCCTTTCGAAAAATATTTCGGGAACTGTTTATTAATCCGTGTCAAGCTGACTTTTGAGCTGCTCAAGGCTTCGGGCGGAAAGCGCCTCATACCTGAGCTTCTTATCCTTGATTTTTTCGTCAAGCGGCGGTACAAGACCGAATGCCGCGCCCATAGGCTGGAAATTGGTAACGCTTTCATCGCTGATATAGCGTGCAAGCGCACCGGTCATCGTAAGCTCGCCGGGCACGAAAGCTTCCTTGCCGAGAATTCTGTTTGCCGCATTGATGCCGGCAAGAATTCCCGATGCCGCGGATTCCATATAACCCTCTACGCCCGTTATCTGACCTGCAAAATACAGTCCTTCTCTCCCCTTGAAGCCGAAATCGCTTCCCAGGTGGCGGGGAGAATCGATGAAGGTGTTGCGGTGCATAACGCCGTAGCGCACAAATTCCGCATCGGCAAGAGCGGGTATCATTGAAAACACCCTTTTCTGCTCGGGAAATTTGAGATTTGTCTGGAAGCCGACAAGGTTATACATCGTGCCTGCCGTGTTTTCCTTGCGAAGCTGAAGGTTTGCCCACGTTCTGTGACCCGTCCTCGGGTCAGTAAGACCCGACGGCTTCATCGGACCGAAACGGATTGTGTCGTGCCCTCTTGACGCCATAACCTCGATGGGCATACAGCCTTCGTAAACACCCTTGCGTTTATCGAATTCGTGGGTCGGCGCACTTTCCGCAGTTATGAGAGCTTCATAAAAAGCCTCGTATTCATCTTTATTCATCGGGCAGTTAATATAGTCCTCGGGGTCGCCTCTGTCGTACCTCGACTGCATAAACGCCCTTTCAAGATTGATGCTTTCGGCGGTCACGATGGGTGCCGCCGCATCAAAGAAGCTGAGGTTTCCTCCGCAAAGCTCTTTGATTTTATCGGAAAGAGCGGCGGATGCAAGAGGTCCTGCGGCGATGATTGCAACGCCGTCGGGAATTTCTGTTACCTCTTTTCTTATAAGCGTTATTTCTTTTCGGGAGAGGATTTTTTCGGTCACGAGTGCGGAGAATTTATCTCTGTCAACCGCAAGCGCACCGCCTGCGGGCACAGCCGTTGCCTTTGCGCACTCAACACAGAGTGAACCCATAAGCTCCATTTCCGCCTTGAGCAGACCTGCCGCACATCCCAGACGCATCGCCTTGAATGAGTTTGAGCAGACAAGCTCTGCCAGACCTTCGCTTGAATGAGCAGGCGAATATCTGGCGGGCTTCATTTCGTAAAGCTCAACTTCGATTCCTCGGTTCGCAAGCTGCCACGCCGCCTCAACGCCGGCAAAGCCTCCGCCGATTATTTTAACCTTATTCATTGTTCTTTTTCTTTCCGGACACAGACTTTTCGAAGCCGCATCCCTCTGCCATACAAACAAGCTTGCCCGTCTTCTTCTTGAAAAGAGCCTTGCCGCATTCGGGGCAATTCTCCTCTGCGGGAGCATCCCAGCTCATAAAATTACACTTGGGCCAGTTGCCGCAGCCGTAGAAAACGTGACCTTTTTTGGACTTTCTTTCGATAATCTCGCCGCCGCAAACGGGACATTTTGCGCCCGTGTTGACTATCAGAGGCTTTGCATTCTTGCACTCGGGATAGCCGGGGCAGGCAAGGAATCTGCCGTAACGGCCGGTCTTGATAACCATCATTCTGCCGCACTTGTCGCAGGGGATATCGGTTGTGTCCTCTTCAAGCTGAATCTTGACATTCTTCATTTCGACCTTTGCCTTGTCAAGAGTCTTTTCGAAGTCGGTGTAGAATTCGTCAAGCATCTTGATATAGTCAACCTCGCCGCTTCCGACACGGTCAAGATTTGTTTCCATTGATGCGGTGAATTTGGTGTTGACTATCTTGGGGAATTTATCCTTGAGCAGGCCCGTTGTTGCACAGCCGAGCTCTGTGGGAGCAAGCTGCTTTGACTTTCTCTGCACATATCCTCTCTTGATGATTGTTGAAAGGATTGTTGCGTATGTGCTGGGTCTGCCGACGCCGTTTTCTTCAAGCTCCTTGATGAGCGAAGCTTCGGTGTAGCGTGCGGGGGGCTGAGTGAAATGCTGATTGGGTGTGATTTCACGGAGCCTGAGCTTTTCGTCTGCCTTGAATTCGGGAAGAACGCCCTTTTCGGCATCCTCTTCGGGAAGCTCATAAAGCTTTGTGAAGCCGTCAAACTTAACCGAATAGCCCGCAGCGGTGAAGATGCAGAATTCGTTCTGCTTTTCTTCTTTTGCGGCTATGATTTCAGCCTTAACGGTGTTCTGCACACAGCTTGCCATAAGGCTCGCCATAAAGCGCTTCCAGATAAGATTATAGAGCTTATACTGGTCAGATGTAAGACTGCTCTTGACATCCTCGGGTGTCATCGAAGGCACGGAAGGTCTGATAGCTTCGTGGCCGTCCTGAGCATTTGCTCTTGATTTATAATATACGGGTTTTTCGGGAAGATATTCTTTTCCGAAGGATTTTGTTATATAATCGTTTGCCGCTGCTCTTGCTTCTTCGGAAATACGGAGTGAGTCGGTTCTCATATAGGTGATAAGACCCATCATACCGACGCCCTTTACGTTAACACCTTCGTAAAGCTCCTGGGCGGCTCTCATTGTTCTTTCAGCCTGGAAACCGAGCTTTCTCGATGCTTCCTGCTGGAGGGTTGAGGTGATAAACGGAGGGGCGGGGTTCTTCTTTCTTGTACCCTTCTTGACTGATTTCACGGTATAATCCGCACCGTCAAGGCGGTCAAGATAGCTCTTTGCCTGAGCTTCGTTTTCGATTTTGATTTTGCCGTTTTCATCGGAATAGAGGGTTGCGGTGAAGGTTCTTCTCTGCGATGTTGCGAGCTTTGCTTCGATAATCCAGTATTCCTCGGGATTGAACGCATTGATTTCGTCCTCACGGTCAACAATGAGTCTTACGGCAACGCTCTGCACTCTGCCCGCCGAAAGACCTCTTCTGATTTTCTGCGAAACAAAGGGGCTGAGTCTGTAGCCTACAAGGCGGTCAAGAATTCGTCTTGCCTGCTGAGCGTTAACGAGGTCAAGATTGACTCTTTTGGGATTCGCCATACCGTTTGCGATACCCGTTTTTGTGATTTCGTTGAAGGTTACACGGTTTTCCTTATTAAGGTCAAGACCGAGCACCGTTGCAAGATGCCACGAAATTGCTTCTCCTTCGCGGTCGGGGTCGGCTGCGAGATAGACTGCTTCGCTCTCATCAACCATACTTTTAAGCTCTTTGACAAGCTTTTCCTTGCCTTTGATGAGTGCGTATTTCGGAGCAAAATTGTTTTTGACATCAACACTGAGCTTTGCTGCGGGAAGGTCCCTTACGTGACCCTTTGATGCGATAACCTCATAGTCTTTGCCAAGATATTTTTTGATTGTGTTTGCTTTTGCGGGGGACTCAACAATTATAAGCTTGGACATTGGTTTCTTCTCCCTATATATATATTAAATCTTTATTTTATTCTGTAGTTTTTACCGCCGTCGGAATCAAGATATCCGATAATCTGCAGATTCATAAGCGCGGTTATTACTCTCGAAAGAGAAAGTCCGCTCATTGCGCAGATATCGTCGGGGTGAAGCGAATCTTCTCCGAAAAGATTATAGACCGCTGTGCAGTCGGGGTCAAGACCTGCCGTGCTTCTCTTTGCGACGGTTTTTGGCTTGCTTTCTTTCTTGGTCGGTTTGATTTCGACAGGTTCATTTCCGATTGCATCGAGATTGAGTCTGTCGGGATACATAACCGCATACGGAGCGAGAATATCCCTTGCATCGGAAACCGCCTTCGCGCCGTCTCTGATGAGGGCGTTTGCGCCGTTATATGCCGTTGTGAGGATGCTGCCCGGGATTGCGAAAACATCCCTTGCCTGCTCGGATGCACGGTTTGCCGTTATCAGCGAACCGCTCTTTTCGCCTGCCTCAACAACAAGCACTCCGTGGCTCATACCCGAAATAATTCTGTTTCTTGCGGGAAAGGTCGCCTTTGAAGCACCCGTCATAGGCGGATATTCCGTCACGAGAGCGCCGTTTCGGCTCACCTCTCTGCGAAGCGGCTCGTTATCTCTGAGATAGTCGAATCCGAGTCCGCAGCCGAGTACACAAACTGTCTTGCCGCCCGATTCGAGTGCGGCTTCGTGCGCCGCGCTGTCTATTCCGAGTGCGCCGCCGCTGACAACAACCGCGCCCGCCTTTGAAAGATCCGAGCTGATTCTGCGTGCAATCACAACGCTCTCGTCGCACGGCTTGCGTGTTCCGACAACCGCAATAATGACCTTGCCGCGCAGGCAGCTTATATCGCCGTCAACATAAAGTACAACGGGCATATCGATGAGCTTGCGCAAGCCTGCCGGATAAATTTTATCGGCGGGCGTTACGATTTGCCAACCGTATTTCTCGCACGTCGCAACTATCTTTTCCGCATCCTCGAGCTTTGTGTTCCCGATTTTTTCAAGCTGACGCTTTGTGAAAACGCCCGTAACCATTCTCTCTGTTTCGGAAGAGAAATAAAGCTTTTCGGGGTCGGGGAAAGCGGAAAGAATTGCGTCATTTCTTGTTGAAGGGCCGAGCGCAAGTGAGAGCCAGACCCAGTATTTTTTGTTACCTGTCATCTTTTCAGCTCCCACGCAAGGATTGCCGCCGCCGCGGACGCATTGAAGGATTCCGCTCTGCCGCTCATCGGAATTGTAACCTGAACGGAGCATTTTTCGATAACTTCTTTTGAAAGACCCGAGCCTTCATTGCCCACGCAGCAGATAACTCCGCCGTCCATCGGAACAGTTCTTATATCCGCCGCCGTATTTTTCGGAACGGATGCAAGAGTTTTTATTCCTGCGGAATTTGCTTCTCCGAGAAGCTCGCAGAGATTATCCGACTGAATAACATTCATTCTCAAGAGCGAACCCATTGAAGCTCTCTGCGCCTTCGGATTATAAACATCACATCCGCCGCTGACAATCAGTCCGTCAAGACCGAGCGCCTCCGCGCTTCTGCATACGGCACCGAGATTGGATGGGTCCTGAAGATTTTCGAGGGCAAGGTATTTGCCGTCGGGTTTAAGAGCAATTTTATCCGCATCGGATTTCATTTTGCAGATGCAGAAAACGCCCTGAGGATTTTCGGTATCGGAGAGCTTCTGAGAAACTTCCGCACTTATTTCATAGCATATGCCGCTTCGGGCGATTATGCCGTCAACATAGTCGGAATATTTCCATAGAGCCTTTGAAGTGAAGAACGCCTGCTTTATTTCGATGCCCGTCTGAACGGCATCAGAGCAGAGCCGTGCGCCTTCGAGAAAAAATTCCCCCGCCTCTTTTCGCAGCGAAGCACTTTCTCCAAGACGGACGGCATATTTTATTTTGTCGTTGGTTCTTGCTGTTATTTTTTCCATAACTGAACTCACTATATTGTTTAAATATTTGATACCTTTTATATGTATATTTTTGTCGAAAAAACCCCGCAAAAATGCAGGTTGAATTTCAAACAAAAACAAACAATCAGAGATGTAACGGAATGCCACATCTCTGATGAATGAATACTATGATTAGTTGAGAGCTGCCTTTGCCTTTTCGGTAAGAGCAGTGAATGCTGCGGGATCTGCAACAGCGATTTCAGCAAGCATCTTTCTGTTGAGGTTGATGTCTGCCTTCTTGAGACCGTTGATGAATGTTGAGTAATTCATACCGTTCATCTTGCAAGCAGCTGAAATACGTGAAATCCAAAGACGGCGGAAATCGCGCTTCTTCTGCTTTCTGCCGATGTAAGCATAGTTGCCGCTCTTCATAACAGCCTGCTTTGCAGTCTTGAAGAGTGTGCTCTTTGAGCCGTAGTAGCCCTTAGCCATCTTAAGTACTTTATTTCTTCTCTTGCGCGTCATAAGTGCGCCTTTAATACGAGCCATTTTTTATATCCTCCGTTATTATCTGATAGTTGAATTACAAGAATTATTTATAGGGAACAAGACGCTTGATCTGCTTGCAGTTTGTTACGTCAGCAACAGTTGTTTTGCGAAGGTTTCTCTTGCGCTTTGTGTTCTTCTTGTTGAGAATGTGTGACTTGTAAGCGTGGGCGCGGATGGGCTTACCGCCCTTTGAAATCTTGAAGCGCTTCTTTGCGCCGCTGTGAGTCTTGATCTTAGGCATAATTATATTTCCTCCTTAATATTATAAACCTTTTTACTTTGAGCTTTTCGGAGCCAGGAACATCAGCATCTGTCTGCCTTCAAGCTTGGCAGGCTTTTCGACACTTGCACAGTCAGCCATAGCTTCCGCGCAACGCTGCATTGTTGACAAACCGAGATCGCTGTGAGCCATCTCACGTCCTCTGAAGCGGATGGAAACCTTGACCTTGTTGCCTGAAGCGATGAACTTGCGGGCGTGGTTGATTTTGGTTTCAAAATCGTGGGTGTCGATGTTGAGAGAAAGTCTGATTTCTTTGATTTCGATAATCTTCTGATTCTTCTTTGCTTCTTTCTCTTTCTTTGCCTTTTCAAATCGGAACTTACCGTAGTCCATAATCTTGCATACGGGCGGTTTTGCCGCAGGAGCAATCTTAACGAGGTCAAGATTCTTGCTTTCGGCAAGTTTGAGAGCTTCTGATGCCGACATAATGCCGAGCTGCTCACCGTCATTTGAAATAACTCTTATTTCTTTATCACGGATTTCCTCATTGATCTGCTGTTCTTTGCTGCTGATGTTAAAGCACCTCCAACATAAAATTAAAAGCGAGGGCAGGAAATCCCGACCTCGCATAAAATCAACGCTCTTCACGCACTTAATGTGCATAAAAACTCAAGCTATTGACCGACGCGGGGCATTTCCCGGAAGGTGAGAGCGAACCTGCTCTGCTTTATTGTGCAAGTTATTCTAATATATATCCCTCGGTTTGTCAAGGGTTTTCGGAAAAATTTTTATTTTATTTTTCCGATGAGCATTAACCCCGATGAAATCAGCAGTCCGATTCCGAGGAAAAGAGCTGCCGTGAGTCCGTTAAGGATAAAGCCGAGCGATGTTGCATAAAGTGCGGCGCAAACGATGAACGCAAGAGCGGTCAGAACAATCTGAACGATTGAGCCGAGCTTTCTCTTTGCGGTTATGCTGCACGATGCCGCAACGGCTTTGAGCATTGAATAAGCCGTTCCGTCGTGAACGATTCTCGCGGGAAGTTTGTCACAGACGGCATCTCTTCTTCTCTTGAAAAGTCTGCCCGCAACGGACGAAAGTACCCTGAAATTCTGCTGCGGCATACCGAAGCTTTCCGCAATCAGCTCCTCGGTGACATTGACGTCGTTTGTGCGGACAAGCACCTGGATTCCGTTGCTTTCAAGCAGCTTGAGATAGCCCTCAAGATTTTTATCAACCGCATAGCTGACAACAAAAAGTGCCGCGATTTTGCCCGCAACGGCAAGGTACATAACCTTTCTGCCGCTGTGAGAATATCTTTCTTCAATCGATTTTTCAGGCATCTCGATGTTATGGTTCACAAGGAGATTTCTGTTGCCGAGAAGAACCTTCTGATTATGAATTCTTGCGGCAATGCCGAGCTTATCCTCATAGACAAGCTCTTTCACGGGAGGCAGCAAATCCTGCCTGCCGTCAACAACCTGCTCAAAGCTTTCTCTGAGAGGGCCGCCCGATTTTATGATAAGCGCCGCCGCATAGAGAAGAACATCGTCAATACGGATATTTTTGAAATCCTTCATACCGTGCATTGTACAGCGCGAACGGTCAAAGATATCTGCCGAATCAAGCACAACGGCGTTTGCCGCTGCTGTTTTTTCAGCGGCATCAAGACCCGAAATCATTGTGCCCGTAATATTAAGACCTCTGTTTGAGCTTCTTGCGATGAAAGCGGGAATGAACGATGAGAATACGGGTGCACACATACAGAAGGTGCACGCAAAGCCCGAGAACGCGCTCATCACGCTCTTTTCAACCACGCCGGCGATTATCGCAACAACCGCCGCCGCACCGAAAGCAACGGGAACAAGAATCTGCGTCAGCTTCTTATCGCTTGAATCTGTTTTTGAATTCTTGACGAAATCCGAAGGGAACGCAAGCTTTGATGAATAAAGAAGCTCCGCATTGCCCATCATAAGACCCCTGCCGAGTTCAAAAATCTCGGATTCATTCTCAAACGGGTGAACCGCATACATATTATGTTCGTATTTATATGCACAAACTTCAAAGTTACCGAGAATTCTTTCGGCATCGATTTTATCGGCAATCTTACCGATAAGCACTGCAACAACCGCCGCCGCAGAGAAAACGGTTGTTTCCGTACCGTAACCGCCGATAACCGCAGCAAGGGTATTTTGAAGAATCGCAACAACTATCGACAGACTGACCGCCGATAAGCTTGTGATTTTCTTTTTGGTGAGCGACATAAGACCGTCGATGAACTTTACGCTGTCAAGCGCAACGGCAGCTATCAGCAAAACGGCATTGATAACGCACATCACCGTTGAGCCGTCAACAAATGCAGTCGTTTCAATCGAAAGCTTCGAAGCAATGGCGGGAATAAGATTGACTATCAGCATCGCAAGCGCAACCGCGCCGACAGCCATAACGCCTTTTGTTGCCTTTTGGGCTTCATCGTTGAGTCTTTTATGAATTGAAGCACGCTCCGCAGGGGAAGAATATTCATTTGCAACGGGTTTTTCCTCTTCCTGCTCAAGCTCAAGCTTCTTTTCCTTTTTCTTCTTTGCCTTCTCAGCTTTTGCAACGTCCTCGGGAGGTGCTTCGTATTCGCCGTCGAAGTCGGAATCAAGGTCAATTGCCTCGATAAGCTTGAAATTCTTTGCTTTCTGCTTGCGTTTCTCCCAAAGAGCAACCTCAACGTCATCCTCGCTTGCCTGCTCGGGAACGGATTCATCCTCATCGTCAAATCCGGTGAGCATAATCTGACCTTCAACAACATCGGCGGATTCCGAATGCTTTTTTTCCGATTTGCCGACAGCATCCATTACTCTCGTTTTTTCATCAACGATTTCCTTTGCAGCATCCTCGGCAGCAAGCACCTTCGGCACAGCCTCAAGGCCGCTCTCCTCAGATTCTCCCGTTTTCTTGACAACGATGCCCGGCTTATCAACCGGACCGTCCTCAACAACTTCGACTTCGGCGGTGCGTTCAAGCTTCAGAGTTGTGAAAAATCTTGTTTTATAGTCGGATTCCTTGATATGGACTTCTTCCTCTTTTTTCTCTTCGGGTTTGCCGAAGAAATCCGAAGCGGATGAATCGCCCTCATAGAAAACCTTTATTTCCGAAGGTTCTTTCTTTTTCTTCGGGATTTCTTTTTCTTCCGCCTCTTCGTTTTGCCACGCAAACATTGACGGCGCGGGCTTCGGCAAATCCTCGGGCACGATAACCGTTTCTATTTCAAAAAGAGTTTCGTCGAATTCATATGTTTTTTCAAAGAATCTTTCCTGACCGTCGACATCCGAATCCTCCGAAACGGAAGATATATCCGTAACTTCCTTTTTCGGCTCTTCGGGAATCGGCTTTACGGTAAATATTCCCGTATCGAATTCACGGCTGAGGATTCTTTCGAAATCACCCGCCGGAGTTGAGGGTGCAGGCTTGGGTTTCGGAGTATATTCTTCGCCGTTTGTCTGCGCAATCAGCTTGTCGATATCATCGATAGACCAGGTTTTTGAAGGTGCGTCCGAAGCGTCGGATTCCTGCTTCGACTTTCTGACCTGCGCAAGAATATCCTCAAGCTCATCCGCGCCCGAAGTGTTCTTAATATATTCGTCCAAAGTCTTCACCTACCTGTTCTTCGCAATTTCATACATTAAAATTCCCGCCGCCACGGAGGCGTTGAGTGAATTGATTTTTCCTTTCATCGGAAGCGATACGATAAAATCGCATTTCTCCTTGACAAGCCTGCTTACGCCCTTGCCCTCGGAGCCGACAACAAGCGCAACGGCGCCCGAATAATCCTGCTTATCCCAGCGTGTGCCGTCCATATCCGCGCCGTAAACCCAGAATCCCTTTTCCTTGAGTTCATCAATCGCCGACGGAAGATTGGACACTCTCGCAACGGGCACATATTCAACCGCACCCGCGGAAACCTTGCCCACCGCATAGGTAAGAGCAACGCCGCGTCTTTTGGGAATGATGATTCCGTGGGCCCCGCACGCATCGGCAGTCCTGATGATTGCGCCGAGATTGTGGGGGTCTTCGATTTCGTCGCAGATGATAACAAACGGCTGCTCGCCCTTGCTTTCGGCATTCTGAAGAATATCTTCAATCGACGAATATTCGTGCACAGCCGCCCACGCCGCAACGCCCTGATGGTTTTCACCCTCGCAGAGCTTATCAAGCTTTCTGCGGTCTGTTTCTTTGATAACAATGCCTTTGTCACGGCACTGACCTATTATTTTCCCTACGGAGCCGCCTCTCTCTCCCTTTGCAACAAGAAGGCAGTCGATTGCTCTGCCGCTCTTGAGAGCTTCCGCAACGGCATTGCGCCCGATTATAAGCCCCTGTCGCTCATTCTGCATTTCCATAAAGCAGACTCCTCCTAATTTTAGCTATATTCAATTGATTATATCATAAAATAACACTTTTGAACAGTATTATTATAATTTTTACAAAAAAATTTTTTATTATTTGTAAAGGTTCGGATAATAAATGACAGTTTTTGCCATTAATGTGTGTAAAATTAGTGTGTGAATATCTGCGAAAGGAATAAAAAATATGGAAAAAACAACCGCTTTTGAAAGACCCGATTTTTCGGACAGGCTGTGGGACAGAGGGATTCTGATACTGACCTGCTCTGTTTGTTTTGTTTCGGGTTTCATTCTCTCGGGCGCGGAGCTGATGTCGATGCGCATTCCTCTGAGCATCGGTCTTTCCGCCGCTTTCACGGGGTATGAGCTTGTTTTTGCGTGCATCGGCGGCGTTGTCGGTGCGGCTTTGAGGCTGAGTGCGGGAGATTTGCTGAGCGCCGTTATTCCGCTTGCGGGAGTTGCGGCAACGGTTTTTATCCTCGAAAAAATGAACATAAAGAAAAAACGACGGCTGATTCTTTCGGTCAGCGTCTTTGCATTCTGCTTCGTGTGCAAAACGGCGGTTATGTTTTCTGAAATGCCGTCGCTCAATGAATTTACTCTTATTTTCTGTTCATCGCTTTTGTGCGGTGCTTCGGTTGTTTTTTATTCGGGCACGGCAGACTGCATAAGACGCAGGCAGAATGTTTATATGCTGGATAACCATTCGCTCGTCTGCATCATCGCAAGCCTGTGCACAATTCTTCTCGGTGCATCGGAAATCAGCATTCTCGGCTTCAGACCCGCAAGATTCTTCGGGTGCTTCGTTATTCTGACGGCGGCATATCTTTTCAGTCGCTCGGGAGGAAGCATCGCAGGCGTTGCAATCGGCGGATGCATTGCCGTTTCAGGCACGAGCGTTGCTTTGAGCATATGCTACGGGGTCTGCGGTCTGCTGTCGGGCATCTTCTCCAAATTCGGCAGATTTTTCTGCGCTCTTACATTTTCGCTGACGGCAGGTATCGCAGGACTTCTCGACGGCTCATCCGAGGGTATTTCCGTTTTTGCGGAAGCGGCGGCGGCAGCGTTTGTTTTTGCGGTAATACCCGGTAAATATCTTCGCAAAATCCGTAATGACATTCTGAATCCCGGCGTTTTGCGTATGGAAACGGAATTCTGCTCCGCAGGCGAAAGGCTGAATGAAGCGGCAAAGGCAATAGGCTCGGTTTCGGAGTGCGTTTCTTCGGTTTCGAAGGGAATTGAAGCGCTCTCCCCCGCGACAGATATTATGGTCTGTATGAGGGTGCGCGAAAGAGTCTGCGCCGAGTGTCCGCTCAAAGACACATTCTGCCCCGAAGACGGCGAATTTTCGGAAATTGTCAAAAAGCTGGCGCAGGGCGAAACGGTCGGTTGCGAGGATTTTTCGGTCAATTTCAATTCCAAATGCCCGAGTGCGCCGCGCCTTGCGGACTGCTTCAACCGCGTGTATGCAGGTCAGCGTGCGGTCAACGTTATGCAGGCAAATTCGGCTCGCAACAGAGAACTTGCCTGCAGTCAGTTTGACTGGGTTTCGGCTCTTCTGCGTGAGCTTTCCGAAGAAATCGGGAGAGGTTCTCAAGTGCTTTTCAACAAGGAAAAAAGCGCAATGCGTGTGCTTGCGGACAACGGCTTCAACGCTCTTTCGGTCCGCTGTGTGTGTCCGCCGTCGGGCGCATTGAAACTGACGTGCATAGTTGAGGATATTCCCGTTTCAACCTCGCTTTCACGCCTTACGGCAGAGCTTTCACGTGAGCTTGAAGCGCAGCTTCTTACACCGAAAATCCGTGAGCACAAAGACGGAAAGGAGCTTATTTTCACCCGTAAAGAGCTGTTCAGAATCCGTATCGGCTCCGCATCGGCAAGCTGCGGAAATCAGAAGCTCTGCGGCGATTATTTCGAATGCTTCCGCACCGATTCAAAGGCATACATCATTCTCAGCGACGGTATGGGTACGGGCGGCAGAGCGGCTATCGACTCCGCAATGACGGTTGAGCTTTTTTCAAGGCTGATTCGTGCAGGGCTTAGCCTTGACTCGGCATTAAGCATCACAAACTCCGCACTCTCTGTCAAATCCGACGACGAGTCACTTTCCACTCTTGATGTTGCGGAAATAGACCTTTTCAGCGGCAATACGGTGCTGTATAAAGCCGGTGCGGCTTCGTCGTTTTACACCGTATCGGGCAAAGTGAGAGCTGTCGAAACTCCGTCAACGCCGCTCGGAATACTCAACAACGTCCGTTTCAGCCGCTATACGCTGAAACTCAGAGGCGGAGATACTCTTGTTATGGTCAGCGACGGCATTCTCGGCAGCGGAAGCGCGTGGCTCAAAGACGAAATAAGAGCCTTTGCGGGCGGACCCGATGCAAGCGAATTTTCCGAAAACATTCTTGATTCCGCAAGAAGAAAATGCGGCGCAAAGTTTGACGATATGACCGTCATTTCTGCAGTTGCGGAAGAAATTTAGAAAAAAATTAAAAAAAATCAAAAATACGCTTGACAAATCGTGAACCAGGGTATATAATCATCAAGCATTCGAAAAACGCCGTTGCGTTTTTTAGTCGGTGTTGATGACGTTGAGGGTCCACCCGTTCCCATCCCGAACACGGTAGTTAAGCTCAACAGTGCCGAAAATACTTGGCTGGAAGCGGCCCGGGAAGATAGGTCGACGCCGACACT
>JAZSLR010000005.1:0-4400 GCA_045535475.1 Acutalibacteraceae bacterium
CGGAACACTTAAAGAACCCGGCAAAGAAAGCCCCTATCGTAACAGATCGGTAGAGGAAAACCTCGACCTTTTTGAGCGTATGACAAATGGCGAATTTGAAACAGGCTCAAAGGTACTCAGAGCTAAAATAGATATGGCAGCAGGAAACATTAATATGCGTGACCCTGTTATTTACAGAGTTCTCCACGCCACACATCACCGCACAGGCGACAAATGGTGCGTATACCCAATGTACGACTTTGCTCACCCCATATCCGATACAGCCGAAGGCGTAACACACAGCCTTTGTTCACTTGAATTTGAAGACCACAGACCTCTTTATGACTGGTTCTTAAAGGCCTGCGACTTTGAAACTCCATCAAGACAGATTGAATTTGCCCGCCTTAACCTCAACTACTGCGTAACCAGTAAGAGATATAATCTTGCAATGGTTCAGGACGGTATTGTTGACGGTTGGGATGACCCCAGAATGATTACTCTCAGCGGTATGAGAAGAAGAGGCTATCCCGCAGCGGCCGTCCGCGATTTCATAACACGAATCGGCGTTTCAAAGGCAGACAGCGTTGTTGACTACGGTCTGCTTGAAGCTTGCGTAAGAGATAATCTCAACGAAAACGCTCCCAGAGCAATGGCTGTTCTCCGTCCCCTTAAGGTTGTTATTGATAACTACCCCGAAGGACAGAGCGAGGCAATCGAGGTTGAAGTTAATCCTCTCAAGCCCGAGCTTGGCACAAGAACCGTTCATTTTTCAAGAGAAATCTTTGTTGAGCGCGATGACTTTATGGTTGAGCCTCCCAAGAAGTATTTCAGACTTTTCCCCGGCAATGAGGTTCGTCTTAAGAGCGCATATCTCGTAACCTGCAACAGCTGGGAAACCGATGAAAACGGTGAAATTACCTGCCTTCACTGCACTTATGACCCCGAAACCAAGGGCGGCGATGCTCCCGACGGAAGAAAGGTCAAGGGTACAATCCATTGGGTCAGCGCTTCGGACAGCGTTCCTTGTGAAATCCGTCTTTATGACCGTCTTTTCAGTGCGGAGAATCCTATGGCAGACGGTAAGGAAAATTATCTCAACCACCTCAACCCCAACTCTCTTGAAGTTCTCACCGGATGTCTTGTTGAAGGCGGAATCGGCAACGCAAAATGCGGCGAAGCCTTCCAGTTTATGAGACAGGGTTATTTCTGCGTTGATAAAACCTCAATCGACGGCAAGCTTATTTTCAACAGAACGGTTGATCTTAAGTCATCGTGGAAATAAAAACCGCAATAAGAAAGGATTTTCAAAATGAACGCTTTATACAGAACTGTCAACGCCCTGCTTGCGGCTGTTGTGTTTCCGATTATTCTGCTGATGGATTTCATCTATTTCAGAATAGGTACCACCGTTGTTGATGCGGGTCTTCACGAAACGCTTACGGTTAAGGATATCATTGATATCGTCCGCGGCGAGCATTATTTTTCATTCATTTTCGACGGAATCAAGTCATCAAGCTTCACCTGGCCGGAGGCTTTTGATCTTATCAACGGCAGACTCATCACATCGGGCGTATGCCTTGCACTTGTTATTATTGCTGCAATCTTCATTATTGTCTGGTCAATCTGCAGCAACAAGAGAATCCCCGTTGCTGCCGCAAGCCTTTTCGGACTTGTTTCAACAATCGTTATGTCTGCTTGCTTCAGATCTGCCGCATCGGTAATAACCACCGGCGTTATCGGCGTTAAGGATGTCGTTTCAGGCGGTATTCTGACCTCGATTCTCGGCAGCCTTATCAAGATTGAAGCGATTTCGCTTGCAGGCTTCCAGAACGGACTTATCTTCCTTTTTGTTTTCCTGCTTGTATGGACGGCCTGCTACTATCTTATCGAAATCGGCGAAGACAAAGAAGCGAAAATCAAAGCCGATAAGCACTGATAAAACACACAGAGAAAAAATATAAAAAAGAAAGAGGTTTTATTATGGCAAAGACTGTTTCCAAAGAAACGCTCAAGTATATGACCGACGGCATTCGCACCATTTGCGAAAAGTTCAAGGACAGAGCGCCCGGCACGCAGTCCGAAAGAGATGCTCAGGCTTATCTTAAAAAGGAGCTTGAGAAGTATTCGGATGAGGTTATTATGGAGGATTTCGAGCTTCATCCCAAGGCATTTATGGGATTTATTCCCGTTGCAGGTATTTTTGGAATTCTTTCCGTAATCTTCTTCTGGCTCACTCCGTATGCACCCTGGCTTTCAATCGTCGCAAGTGTGCTTATGATTGCCGACCTTCTTATGTTCATAATCGAATTTCTTCTGTACAGACCCTTTGTTGACAAGCTGTTCCCCAAGGCAGTTTCAAGAAACGTTTATGCTGTCAGAAAGCCCAAGGGCGAAGTCAAGCGCCGTATCATCTTCGGCGGCCACACAGATGCAGCTCAGGAATGGACTTATACATACCACGGCGGCATTAAGGCTCTCGCTCCCGTTATGGCAGGCGCTATCATCGGTATGTTTGCAGTTGCAATCATCAGCATCATCTGGACTGTGAAAATTCTTATGAACGGCTTCGCTGCACCCGAAATCGAAGGTGCCTGGAAGGTTATCGGCATTGTTATGCTTTGCCTCATTCCGTTCTTTATCCTCATTCTCTTCTTCATCAACTGGAAGGTTATTGTTGACGGCGCAAACGACAATCTTTCCGCAAACTACATCGCAATGGCGGTTATCAAGGATATGTTTGATGCAGATGAAAGATTTGAAAACACAGAGGTAGGCTGCCTTCTTTCCGGCTCGGAGGAAGCAGGTCTCAGAGGAGCAAGAGCTTTCGCAAGAAAGCATAAGAAAGAATTCCTTGAAACAGAAACCGTTTTCATTGCTATGGATACTATGCGTGAAATCGACCAGCTTCAGATTTACAACATCGGCTGCACAGGCTCGGTGCATTCCAGCAAGGCAGTCGGCGACCTTATCCGAGAAGCAGGTCTTAAGTGCGGCATCGATATGCCCAGAGCAGAGCTTTATCCCGGCGCAATCGATTCCGATGCTTTCACTCAGGAAGGTCTTGAGGCTGCAGGCTTCTGCGGCGTTAACCACAATCCCAAGAAGTATTATCACACCCGTGAGGACAGATGGGATAACATCAGCCCCGAATGCATCGAGCTTTCGCTTAAAATCTGCAAAGAGTGCGCAGAGCTTTATGATTCAAAGGGCGGTATCGCAAGCTACAAAAAATAAGTTTAGTTTTCAGGAGAATCCAATGAAAAAGATAATTGCCTTGATCTCAGCTATTGTTATGCTCTTTTCGTTCGCGTCGTGTGCAAAACCTGCACCGCAGCCGGGCGATGTTGAGCCTTCACCCGTTGAAAAAGCTCAGACCGATATCATCAACGGTCTCGGCATAACTCAGCAGGACAGCCGTATCGTTGCCTATGAGTGCGTGAGCGACTATGTCAAATATGTTGTTGTTTATTATGAAAACGGCGTCAGAAAAGACGAAGTGACTCATATGTTTTACACCAACGATAACGCATTCAATGCCGCAAAAGAAGAGCTTGAAGGCAAATCCGAGGTGACGGAGATTGCCGCAGAAAAAAGATATATTTCTTATTGGTCGGGCTATGCTTATCACGGCAATTATGCGCAGGACCTCGAGCTTATCAAGGAAAATTACACAATAAAATGAATAATGCCGCTCCGTCCGTGCAAAAATAATTGCAAAAGGAAAAAGGAGCGGCATATATTATGAAAAAAACAGCAGTTTCCGTTATTGCGGCAGTTATTCTTATTGCGTGTATCTTTGCAGGCTGTAATGGTGCAGACGGCGGAAAGATAACCGACAACCGTCAGGATCTTTCCGAAGCGATGACCGGAATGCAGGATATGATGACCGATGCTTCGGAGATGTTCACAAACGCACCCGAAACCGATATCAACACATCCAACCCTGCAACTGATACAGTAACAATGTAAAAAAGCTCCGTACTCACAAGAGTACGGAGCTTTTGCTTATACAATTATAATATACTTACACGAACCGAGGGTAATTTCACCGCTTATCTTTTCTCCGCTGACAGCGTTGACATATTCCTTGTCAAAAACAATTTTCTTTTCGCAGTCGGTGAAGTTCATAATGAAAATATGATTTCCTCTTTTGCGGATTTCGATTCCGTCATCTGCGGTGATGTTGCAGTCGGATGCGATTGAATTCTTCTCAATCAGCATTCCGCAGAAATCATCTGCAAAGTCGGCATCGTTTCTGAATGCGGCGTAATAAGCCTTGCCCTTGCCGAATTTGTTTTTGGTTACGGCAGGCATTCCCGCATAGAAATCACTCTTGTATTCACCGAGGATTTCCGCTCCCTTTGCGTGGATGATATCGCAGATGTGAACAACGTCATAGTCTTTACCGCCGAAAGAAGCGG
>JAZSLR010000052.1:0-3593 GCA_045535475.1 Acutalibacteraceae bacterium
TTTCGCATGCTCACTTTCTTCACAACCCGCCGCCATTGTCAACAGCACAAGGCAAGGAGCATCCGACGAACTCATACCGTCATCGGCTTCTTTTTTCATCAGCTGCCACTGATAATCGCAAAGCATTTCAACAAGCTCGGCAAGCAGAGCATCTTTTGATGAAAAATAGAATGCAACGTGACCGGAGCTTATACCAAGCTCATCGGCAATCATTCTGAAAGTTGTTGACGAATAACCGTTTGTGACAAACATATTTGTTGCAACCTGAATGATTTCTGCCTTTGTTGTATTAACTTTTCTTCTTTTAATAAATATCTCTCCCCATACATTTTGAACGTGTTCAATATTTGAGTATGTTCAAATTATATGTTCTTTACCACCGTTTGTCAATATGTGTGTAAAAATTTTTATCCCAAATTTGCAGCTTAACTGCAAAATAAAAGAACCGCCATGCACCGAAAGAAAACGTTTCTGCCGACGCAAAGCGGTATGTTAAATTCAAAATTATAAAAGCTGAAAAAAATTATCCGAGATTACAGTTTTTGAAATAAACAAGACAGACTCACAGCCAAACCGGCTGCAAGCCTGTTGAATTTATTTCAGGATTTTATTTTGCATTATCAAGCAGAGGCATTTCGGTCATACGGAGCCTTGCACAGCCGTAAGGGCAAAGCTCAATCTGCTGATTTAATGACACAGGAGTTACAGATGACGGAGTTTTTCTTGCGATGCTTCTGTACGGGAATTTAAGTCCCCAATCAATCTGCCGCATATTTGCTTTGATTGCCACGGGCGGATTATTCTGTGAAAACGGAATATCGCTGATATTGTTATGTATTATTTCAAAATCCGAATCTGAAAATCCGTAATTCCAAGGAGTTTTGGGAACAAGCTGATAATCGCAATAAGGGAATTTGCGTTCAACTCCCTTTTTTGTGTATTCACACATTTTCTTTTCATATGAAACGGGAACGGAGAAGAGCAGCGAACCCATCTGCAAAGCATAGAGATTATTCGGTCTTTCTTTGAAATACGGTGTAGCCGTAAATTCAATTTCAAATTCCGTTTTGCCTATGCTTATTGCAAATTCAAGGTCTTGGGTTTCTGCGTTTTTACCGTTAACTTTCAGATTTTTTGCAAAAGAGGGAATTCTGATTATAAAATCAAAATCCTTTTGAGCGTCTATGTAATAGTGCATCTTGTTGTTAAACGGATAGTCGGTTTCGAGCCTGATTGTAACTCCGTCAGCCTTCAGAACAGACGGCAGCATAACCGAGTTTATTATCTTGTTTCCGCTGTGCATAAATGCCGAAAGAGCAAATTTGGGCCATCCCTGACTGAAGTTTGCGGTACAGCAGCCGAAATTCGGCTCAAGTCCGAATGTGTGTGCATAAGGGCCGTTTGTGCTCCAAGGTGCCATAATCATTGTTTTCTGACAGGCAATCTGATTGACCTGCTGAACATACTGATGAGTCCACATATCCTCGCTGAGTGTTGCGGGCAGAGCGTTGAACGCAAGCATCTCAAGCCTTTCCGCCCACTTATTATCGCCCGTATGTGCGAATATTTCTTCGTAAGAATACATCTGCTCAACAACCGCACAAAGCTCGGTGCCTCTTGTGGGGTCAAGACCCGAAAGCACCTCGTCACCCGTAAAGCCTTCAAAAGCCGTTCCGTTATATTTATCGAGAATTTCACGGAGCTTTTCAGCATTATCGGTGTAAGCTTCGCCGAGTAATTCGTGAGATACCGCTTCGCTTTTAAGCATCATAGCAATATTTACGATATGTGTTTTTCTCAACCATATATGGCTTGGCTTCTTCCACGAATCGGTTGCGGTGTTATAGTCAAATCCCTGCTCTTTAATAATTTTTGCAAGGTCTTTTATCCAATCCTCATCATATTTTTCATTCAAGAAATTGAGCGAAATAAATGTTTCGAACCATCTGTATTTTGCCCACTTGAAAAGCTTGATTTCGCCGTTTTTAAGAAGATTATAGTAATTTTTGAGAACCTTATAAATGACTTCCGGAATTCTTTCATCGCCCGAACAGTCATAATAAACCTTAAGAGTTTTACAGATAAGCTGTGTTGCCCATGTATCGTATTTTGCTCTTTTTTCTTTTTCGCAAGGGCAAATCCAGCCGTCTTCTTCCTGTGCGGAAACAATTGCCTCAATATATTTTTTTGCTGTTGCAATCAGCTCTTCGTTTTCAAGAAGATAAGCAAGAGGAATAAAACCGTCGAGCCAATACGGCACTCGTTCCCAGCCTTCGCGGTTTCCGCCAATCCACGCACTGTCACGGATATCGGGCCATATCTTGTGAAGATTACCGCTTAAGCCTTCTGCCTGAATTTCAAGCTGACGGCGAAGCCAGCCTTCGGGTTTCAGTTCCTTTGATGTATAGAAATTCCATTTATTCATACTGTTACCTCATCGACATCGGCTTTATTAGTGTCAAATCCCTTTCTGACGAGGAAATACAAGGGAATCAATGCAAATATGCACACAATGCCTGCCCACAGGAACATATTCTTTGCAGGCACAATTACTTCTGCACCGACTTCATTTATAATTGTTCTTGCGGCATACTGACAAGCCTTATCGCCGATAACGGGTCCGATAATCATAGGAAGAAGAACAACGAATATCATTCGGATGCCCTGGAACATACCTGCCTTGCCTTCAGGGATAAAGTCCTTGACGGCAGCGCCGAACAGAATATTGACTATTGCGTTGCCGAGAACAACGGGAACGATGCTGAAAAGAATAACATAAATTCCCGTGCTTGTTGAAAGGAAAAAGAAGCCGAGAGTCATAATAATTACGCTCGCTATGAGGCAGACGCCCTTTTTCTTTGTTGAGAATCTGAGCATAAATACGATAGAGGCAAGAGTTACAACCAAAACGAAAACTGCGGTTATTATTACCGAAGGCTTCAGAAGATTGTTAACCCCGCCGTTATCGGGAATAACCACATACTGAACATATGTCAGAAGATACGGATAGAAAACCTGGAAAGAAATAATTGCGAAACAGAATGATGCAAGGGAAAGATAAAGTCTTGCATTTTCTTTTATTACGGAAGGTCTGAAGCCATAGAAAAGGTCTGCCCAATAGCTTGAGGAGCTTTCTCTTTGCAAAGTGCGGGGAGGGTCTTTGATAAGGAACAGACCAAATACACCGCACAAGGTAACAACAAGACCGAGCACGCCGAAGAAAAGCTTATATGTAATAGTGCCTGCCTGCGCAAAGCTGCCTACACCGGTCACGGCAAACGAAGATATTGTGCCCACAACGGATAAAACCGTTTCAACAATCGGTCTTTACTTCGGAACGGTAATATCCGTTACCCACGCCTGGAATGCCGCATCGTTACTGGTTGAACCCATAAAGGTCATCACAATATCCATAAGGATAACAAACCATACCGTTGTGCCGAGAATTTTAGCCTCATCGGTAAGATTAAAAAGATTTGACACATTATCCTTGGTGATGAAACCCAACATTGCCGTAACTATACCCCTGAGGATATAACCGACCGAAATAAACATCTTGCGGTTTTTCAGATTATCGCTCAATGCACCCATTA
>JAZSLR010000148.1:0-13465 GCA_045535475.1 Acutalibacteraceae bacterium
CCACTGTGTAATCTGATAAGCACAGGGAAGGTCGGGATAATAATAGCTCTTTTTATCAAAGGTTGTGTACTGATTGATTTTGCAGTTGAGCATAAAGCCTGCCTTGACTGCAAGCTCGATTGCGTGCTTGTTTGTTACGGGAAGCATACCGGGCATACCGCTGCAGGCAGGGCATACGCAGTCGTTGGGCTCCTTGGGGCTTGAATGTCCGCCGCAGGAGCAGAAAAGCTTTGAATCGGTGGAAAGTTCAACGTGAGTTTCCAAACCTATAACAAGTTCGTATTTCATTATTTACACCTCCACGCTCTTTGCAATGCTCAGAAGCACGCTCTCATTATATGAATCCGCAATAAGCTGAACGCCCTTTGTTACCATTGCGGGCATTCCCGTGATTGAGGGGATTGCGGTGAAAATGCTTTCTTCATAGACCTTTTCGAATGCATCAGCAACATCATAGGGCTTGTAGCTTGCCTGTGAGCAGGCGGGAGCGAGAATTGCATCGTACTTTGCGAGCACTTCTCTTGCCTTTTCGCACACGATGCGGCGCATACGGAGCGATTTATCATAGCATTTTTCATACTTTGCCTTTGCAAGAACATCCGAACCGTAGATGATGATTGCCTTTGCAAGGAATCCCATTGATTCGGAACGGCTCTTGACATAAAGCTCGTCAATATTCTTATATTCAGGAGTTCTGTAGCCGTACTTTACACCGTCAAATCTTGAAAGATTGTTGGTAGTTTCAGCCGCCATAAGAATCTGCCACGCGGTCTGTGCCTGGTAAACGATATCGAGCGAAACAGTTTCAACAGCTGCGCCGACTTTCTTGAGAGCTTCTGCATAAGCATCAATCTTTGCCTTTACTTCTGCGCTTGCGGCATCATAAAGCTCTTTTGCAATGCAGATTTTCATTGAAGAAACATCTTCGCTTGTTGAATATTCATATTTTTCAGCAGGAAGGCTTGTGCCGTCCTTGCTGTCGTGACCTGCAATAACGGAAAGGAATTCCTTTGCATCGTCTGCGTTTGCGGCGGTAACGCCGATCTGCTCGCCCGAGCAAGCACAAGCGATGATGCCGTAGCGTGAAACAGTGCCGTAGGTGGGCTTTATGAAGTCAACGCCCGAAACAGCTGCCGCACGTCTGGGTGCGCCGTTGAGGTCAACGTTCAGAGCTGCCTTGACTTTGCCCGAAGCAACAAGAGCTGCCGATGCACCGACGAGGTTGCCGTTTGCGGTTTCGGGAGTAAAATATGAGGTTTCGCCGAGAAGGTCAAGACCGAATTCGCCGACATTTGTCTTACCTGCGATTGCATAGCCTGCCTTTTCGAGTCTTTCAACTGCTTCTGCGCTGAAAAGAGGCTTGAAATTCTCAAGCATCTTTGAACCTGCGGTTGCAGGAACATCTTTTACAAGAATTGTATCGTCTACGGCAATTTTACCTGCCGTGTTTATCTCGTTAACATAAATCATTTATCTGCACCTCACTTCACGAGTCTGGGAACCTGCCAGCTGTCCTCGGTGCTCTGGGGAGCGCCTTCAAGCAGGTCTTTGCGGGCAAAGGGCTGATTTCTGCCGTCGTTTCTGAGAACGTTGGTCATAGGCATAACATAAACCATTGCCTCAACATCAGCTGTGTCGGTCTTTTCAAGCTCCGCTTCCTTTTTACCCATCATATCGAGAATCTTCTGCATTTTCTTCTTTTCGTCGGCATCGAAGCTGAGTTCGTTGACGCTTTCAAGCTCCTTGAGCCAGCCTTCCTTGGTCATTGCACCGCCCTTTGCGGATTTAACGGTTTCTGCAAAAGCCGAGCTGTCGCCTTCAGATGCCGAAACTTCAACAGTTCCGCCCTTGCCTCTGATGCTGACGTTTGCTTCGAAGAGCTGAAGCTCGGTAACTTCGCCGGGTGCGCCGAGCATCTGGTCCTGAGCCGTGCCGTCAAGCGGAAATGCGATAACGTCTCTGATGGTTTCGGTGTCTGCAAGAAGCATAACGATTCTGTCAACACCGGGTGCCATACCTGCGTGGGGAGGTGCGCCGAACTGGAATGCATTGTAAAGTGCGCTGAATCTTCTTTCAACCTCGTCCTCGCTGTAGCCTGCGATTTCGAAAGCTTTACGCATAATTTCGGGGCTGTGGTTTCTGACCGCGCCCGAAGCAAGCTCAATGCCGTTACAAACAAGGTCGTACTGATAAGCGAGAATTTCGCAGGGGTCCATATTCTCGAGCGCATCAAGTCCGCCCTGAGGCATCGAGAACGGGTTATGGGTGAAGATGATTTTATCTGTTGTTTCGTCGCGCTCGTACATCGGGAAGTCAACAACGAAGCAGAATTCGAATGAATCGTTTTTAATAAGCTCAAGCTCATTGCCGAGCCAGGTACGGATAACGCCCGCATTCTTATCGGCAACGTCTGAAATATTGTCACAGATGAAGAAGATTGTTTCGCCTTCCTTAACACCGGTAAGCTCAACGATTTCTCTCTTTTCTTCCTCTGTCATAACCTTGCTGATGGGGTCATCCTTGAAGCCGTAGTTTGCGGCATCAAGAAGGGTGATATGAGCAAGACCTGCCATCTTTGCCTGCTTTGTTGCGAATGCAAGTGACTTGTCGAAGAACCATCTTTCGTTCTTGCAGGGTGCAACAATCGCTCTTACAAACTTGTTCATAAAGGGTTTGAACTGAACTCTCTTGAACATATCTGTGAGGTCGCAGATGATGAGAGGGTTGCGAAGGTCGGGCTTATCCGAGCCGTATTTTGCCATCGCCTCTGCATAAGGAATACGTCTGAAGGGCGAGTCGGTAACCTTCTTATCCGAGAAGGTCTTGAAAATATTGCTTACAACGCTTTCGCACACCTCAAGAACTTCTTCCTGAGTTGAAAACGCCATCTCAAAGTCAAGCTGATAGAATTCGCCGGGCGAACGGTCTGCACGTGCGTCCTCATCTCTGAAGCAGGGAGCAATCTGATAGTACTTATCAAATCCCGAAACCATAAGAAGCTGCTTGAACTGCTGAGGAGCCTGGGGAAGCGCATAGAACTTGCCCGGATGCTTACGGCTGGGAACAAGGAAATCTCGTGCGCCTTCGGGTGAAGAAGCGGTGAGGATAGGAGTCTGGATATCAAGGAATCCTCTCTCCTCCATAAGCTTTCTCATATGGCCGATAACCTTTGAGCGCAGAAGAATGTTATTGTGAAGAGCGGGATTTCTCAAATCGAGGAATCTGTGCTTGAGGCGGATATTTTCGCCCGTGTCGTTTGAGCCGATTTCAAAAGGAAGGTCTCTGCTGCATACGCCGAGAACATCGAGCTTATCGCAGACAAGCTCAACAAGACCGGTTTCAATCTTGGGGTTAACTGTGCTTTCGTCACGCTTTGTGACAACACCCGAAACCGAAATAACGGTTTCCTTGCTGATGCCTTTAAGCAGGGTTTCATCGTGAACAACAACCTGGGTAATGCCCGTTTCGTCGCGCAAATCGACAAAAAGAACACCGCCGTGGTCACGGATAACGTCGACCCAGCCTGCAAGCTCAACTCTCTGACCGATGTGGCTCTCTCTTATTTCGTTGCATCGATGAGTTCTGTACATTTTATCATACCTCCATTAGGTGGTTTATCTTCATATAAAAAACAAAAAATCCCGGGAATTCACAATGAAATTCCCGGGACGAGTTATTATACCCGCGGTGCCACCCGTATTGATACCCGAAGGTATCCGCTCTTTTTATTTGATTGTGGGGAACCGTTGAAGTGTTGCCGAGCTTACTACTCATCTGAAGCGCACTTTCAGCCTATGATGCGCCATCTCTTGCAGACTTTCCGAAAAAGCCGAGTCTTCAAACTGCATTATATCAAATTGAAAATCCGTTGTCAACAGTCATTATTCAATAAATCTTATTCATTTGCCGCCTCCGTTATGTGTTATTTCACCATTAAAATCAAATCTTTGGTTCAAAATTATTGCAATATCTATAAAATAGTATTATAATAAAATTCAAGCAAATATGTATGGAGGGTATGAAAATGACAACAGAAAGAACTTATGTCCCTTTTAACAAGTGGAAAGAAAAGTCAAAGCAGACCGAATACACCGAAAGCACTCCTCTGCTCGCCCCCGACGGAACTCTTCTCGCAAAAGGCTGGGCAAGACGAAATGTTTTTGAATATAACAGAGATTACGTTAAATCCGGCATAATGAGCCGCAAGGAATGGGATTTTTACCAGGTCTGCAACGGCAAGCTTATGGTTCAGATTAACTTTGCCAACATCCACATCGGCGGTTTCGTCGGCGCAAAGCTTGTTGACATCGAAAAGGGCGAGGTTATCATTGACACCGTTCAGTATTTCCTCGGCACAAACAAGCACGTTCCTCCCGCAAAAGGCGACGTACCCAACAGATATAAGGATAAGGTCGGCAAGGCTGAATTCGATTTCGACACAAAAGAAACCACAAGAAGACTGTGGTATAAGGTTGACCACAAGGGTACTCCCGTTGAATGCGACTTCACTATGGATATTATGCCCGGTCTTGAAAATATTACAACCGTACTCCCCTTTGACGAGAGCGACAAAAAATACTTTATGACAACCAAGCAGATGTGTATGCCCTGCGAAGGTACATTCAAAATCGGCGGCGACACATACGTTTTCTCAAAGGCAGACACTTTCTGTTGCCTTGACTGGGGCAGAACAAACACCGTTCACGAAATGGTATGGTACTGGGGCTGCGGCTCAACATATCTGACCGACGCGGAAGGCAAGCAGCATCTTTTCGGCTTTGAAATCACCTGGGCAATCGGCAACGAATCAAACGCCACCGAAACCTGCCTTTTCTATGACGGAAAGGCTCACAAATTCGGCGCGGTTGATGTTGAAACCTTCCCTAAGCCCGACAAATATATGGAGCCGTGGAAAATCATTTCCGAGGACGGCAGATTCAACCTCACAATGAAGCCTTTCTATGATTATCACACCGACCTTGACCTCAAAATCGGCAGAATGCACACCCATCAGGTTCACGGTCTGTGGAGCGGCGATGTTACTCTTGACGACGGCACAAAGCTCGAAATCAAGGATATGTACGCATTCTGTGAATATGTTGAAAACAGATGGTAACAGGGACTGTCTCACTAAGCGAAAAACAAAAGAAACAGAATAAATGATAAATGGCTTGAGCAGGAATCATACCTTCTCAAGCCATTTTAATATTCGTATGAAATCAAGAATGTTTTTATGTTTCTTTTTAGCCGTTTTTCCGAACTCGACATATTTTTATATGTCTGTCGTTCGGAGAAAACGGCTTTTTCATCTTATTGAGACAGTCCTTTTTGTGCTTTTTTATTTGAGAATGTTGCTTTGATTAAGAATGAGTGTGTTATAAATGAAAAGTACATCACAATCCGTGAAGTCAACATATTCTCCGAGAATCTGAGGAGAGATGTAGCGGATATCAACAACGGTGATTTTGCTGTAGCCCTCAAGCATAAGTGGCACGAGCGATGAGCCGAACGAATCGCGGAAAACAACAAGCTCTCTCTTCTCTTTTGCCAGCGGATTTTCAACCGTCAGGAATGCAGCGGCGCCCGAAAGATAATATTCATATTTATCATAGCCGCTGAGCTTTGAATTATCGTAAACGCCCTGAGTGGTTTTGTTTGTTTCAAGGTTAAAAACCTTTGCGGAATCGGCAACATCCGATGAAAGTGCGATGATTTCGTCTTTCGTTTTGCCGATTGCAAGCCTGGGAGCATAAACGCCCTCAAAATCGGTTATCTTTTCCGCTTTGTATTCATCAAAAGGCTTTGTTGCAAAACCCATTTTTTCGCTGAGTCTGTCAACAACCGCGCCGATATTCTCCTGCTTCCAATGAGAATCGGTTTTGTAATAATCGTCGGCTGTCAGACAGTCGAAAATATCAATATACTCCATATTCTTTATTTCGGAAGTGAAAATGTCGAGCATCTTGGCATAATCAAGCGAAGGATAGCCGTTTTTCTCAGCAAGATAAAAATTCTTGTCGGGAACAACGGAGCAATAGACCTTTGCATTTTTACCCTTGATATATTTATCATAGATTGAATTCAGCTTATCAGCTGTTGCCTTAACCGATTTTTCGTTCAGCACGGACTGAAACTCCGAAATATGACCCTCCGCAAGATAGACCTTGTTGTTATCGGTCTGACGGAGAAGCTTCATACGGATTGCGGCATTGACCGAGCGGAAGCCGTCACGCATAAAAAACTGGTCTGTAATAAAAGCCTCGAAATCGTCAAAAAAGCTTTTGTCCATAACGGATTCGACAGACGCTTCGGGCATCTGCGCCGCCTTGCGCCTTTCGGAAACAAGCACCTCAACGGGCTCTCTCAGAAAGCAAGCCGCACCGAAGGCAAGAATGAATACCGAAAAGCAGACTATGCACGCAATACTGCGGATTTTTTTGCCCATATGCTCGCCTCCTTAAAATCTGAAATAAAGGAACGGATTGTAAGACCCGTCAATGAGATAAGCCGTAACTGCAACAAGAAGCGCAAGAATCATCACGGGTTCGGCAACAGAACAGATTTTTGTGCCGATTTTTCCGCCGTCAAGCTTTTCGGCGGAATTGCGGATAACGGGAGTTGCGCCGATAATACCGACAACAAACAGAACGGCATAGCTTCTCAGATAATAGAGCGTTGTCGGTGTGCAAAGCGGATAAGCGGAGGTAAACATACCCTTAAAGTCATAGAGAATTCCCTCAACACCGCTTGCATTGAAGATAACAAATCCGATAAGCACCGCAAAAATCAGATAAATATGGCTGATAACGGCAGGTGCCTTGTCCTTTATTTTCTTGGGAATGCTCTTTTCAATCAGCAGAAGCGCTGCAAAGTAAAGACCCCAGATGATGAACGTCCAGTCCGCACCGTGCCAGAATCCCGTAAGAAACCAGACGGTGAGGATGTTAAAGAAAAATCTCGGAGTTTTAACACGGTTGCCGCCCATAGGAATATAAACATAATCCCTGAACCAGCTTCCGAGCGAAATATGCCATCTCCTCCAGAATTCGGTGACGGATTTTGAAACATAGGGATGGCGGAAATTCTCGGGGAATCTGAATCCGAACATACTGCCAAGACCGATCGCCATATCGCTGTAACCCGAGAAATCGAAATAAACCTGGAGCGAATATGCAACCGCATAAATCCAGAAAAAGAGGGTTGATTTGTCGTCGGTTTCTCTGAAAATCTCGCAGAAGCTTCCGAATGAATTTGCAAGAAGTACCTTTTTACCCAGACCCGTCACAAATCTTCTCACACCGTAGGAAAAGCCGTCAAGAGTGTGGCTCCTTGAGCGAAGCTCACGCTCGACAGCCGAATAACGGACTATCGGGCCTGCAACAAGCTGTGGAAACAGAGAAACATAGAGAGCGAGGTTAATCGGATTTTTCTGCGCGGGAACATCTCCTCTGTAAACATCAATGTTATAGCTGATTGCCTGGAAGGTGAAAAAGCTGATGCCGATGGGCAGAGCGATGCCGAGCAAATCAAAATCCGAGCCGAAAACGGAATTGACCGTTCCGATAAAGAAATCGGTATATTTGAAATAAATGAGCGCAGAAAGGCTTAGCGCAACCGAAATTCCGAGCAGAATTTTTCGTTTTGTACCCTCCGCCCTTTCGGTCAGCAAGCCGAAAACATAGCTCACGGTTATAACAGCAAGCATCAGCACAAGATACTTCGGCTCACCGTAAAAATAGAAGAAAAGACTCGCCGCAAGCAGCCAGATATTCTTCGCCTTCATCGGCAGCAGATAATATCCCGCCATCACAACAGGCAGAAATACAAATAAAAATGTCAAGCTCGAAAAAAGCATCGGCAGTCTCCTTTACCTAATGTTGCAAAGCAACAATTCATACTCCGAAGGAGCATTTCATTCTTCATATGCGTTAAGCACATTTCATTCCCAAAAATATGGGCGGGAGCTTACTCCCGCCCTAAGCTTATTATTTTACAATTAACCGAGGATGATACCCTCGTCTTCGCCGGGCATTGCTGCGGGCATATCCATACCGTCTTCAGCGGGGATTTCGTCTCCGAAGGGAATTTCTTCCTGAACTTCGCCAGCCTTGGTGAGAGCTGCGCTTGCTGCACCGTTTGCAACGATGTTGAATGCGTTGTAAACATCGTCAACAATGTTTTCAGCTGCCATAACCATCATAATTGTGTTGCCGCAGTTCGTAACGAGAACCTTTTCAGCTGCAACGCACATCCACTTTCTGTAGTTAACGCCTTCAAGGATTTCGTTCTTGAGAGCTTCAACGTCTGCGCCTGCCTTAGCGGTTACAAGGCACATTGAATAGGGAATTGAACCGATCATAGGCTCTGAGAAAACTGCTCTTTCGATAGCATCTGTTGATGCAACGCCGAGATAGTAGTTTGCGCCGTCGGGATCTGCAAGGTCGATTTCCATAGGCTCGCCGAGCATCATTTCGATTGTTGTTGCGTTTGCGTAGATGTTTGCGGCAATTTCTTCGAGTGTGCCTGCAAGCTCTGCTGCGGGTGCCTGAGTTGCTTCGGTTGTTGTTTCTGTGTTTTCGCCGTTACCGCCGCAAGCAGCGAATGCGAATACCATTGAGAGTGCAAGTAAAATGCAAAGAATTTTTTTCATTGTGTTTTCTCCTTAATTTTTATTGTTCTATGCGATTATATCAGCAAACATCATTTTTGACAAGTCTTTTTTATTAAATAATAGTTAAATATGTGTTAACAGCAAATCAAAGCTCGATTTTAACAAAAGCGACGTTCAGTCTTTCATAAGTATATGCTATATAAAGTGCGCCGCCCAAATATTCGATTGCGGGGTAGGAAAATTCGCTGTCGAGCTTTTCTTCTTCAAGAGTAACGGCGGTTTCCCACGTCAGACCGTTGTCGGCTGACTTCTGAAGCGTCAGCGGTGAACGTTCACCCCAGTTTTCGCCGACGGGATTTGAGATAAGCCAAAGACAGCCGTCTGGCGTTTTGACTACATCAAGACCGCTGTTATTATTGAGAAGGCTTGTTTCATATGCGGTGCACCAGGTTTCGCCGTAATCATCGGAATCGCTTCTGTATGCCTTGCCGACTGCGGTACGGGTCAGCATATGTACCTTGCCGGGTGCAGACTCCCAGAGTGTCGGCTGAATCATCGGAATAAGGTTTGATGTGTAGCGATTAAGACTGTTGAGAATGGGTGCAGTCTGCTTCGTTTTTATTTTTGCACCTTTTTTCCAGGTTATACCATCGTCAAACGAGGTGTCAACAAAGCAATTCCAGCCTCTGATTTCGTTTGATGCAGGGGCAAGCACACGGCCGTCGGAAAGACGCAGGCACTTGTTTTTCACCGGACCTCTGCCGCCGCTTCTGTCGCCCGGAACAAGCTCTCTCGGCGCATCAAAGCTTACGCCGTTATCTTTTGAAATGCAGAAAAAGGTGCGCCACGGCGGAATATTCTTTCCGACCTTGAAATAGAGGATAACCTCGCCGTTTTCGCGAAGGAAAAGAACGGGATTCCAATGAGGAATTCTGCTGTGATATGTGATTCTTTTGGGTTCTCCCCAGCCGTTTTCATCTCTGCGTGAATACCAGATATCAACATCGGGAGTGCTTTCTTTTGTTCCGCCGAACCACGCGGCAAGAACGCTGCCGTCGGGCAGAGGAAGAACGGTTGAAGCGTGACAGCTTGCGGTGGGAAGCGGATTGCATACAAATTCTTTTATCATTTTCATTTAATATCACCTCAAAGTTCGAACTCGGACGGGTCAGCCTTTTCTATCATAAGTGGTTTCTTGGGTCTGCGTTTCAAAGGGTCATATGAATATTTTCCGCACTTTCCGTCGGTGGCAACTATCCCCTTCTTTATGCAGAGAACAGACTGCTCATCGGGAGAAAGCCTGCCGTGAACACAATGCTCACACATCGGCGGATATTTTTTCTTTTCAAAAAGCTTCTTTCTCATCTTTCAACAACCTTTCCTTTGAATATTAACATAATTCTCTGCCGTTATCAAGGTCTAATATCAAAAGAGAACAAAGAAAAAAGAGCGAAACCGCCGCAGGCGCCGAAAAAGACCACATCTCGGCATTTGCGCCGAGCGAAACCGATGCAGCAATCTCTACGGGATAAAAATAAAGAATAATTCCGCACACGGCATATGCCAAAAGTGAATGCACGGCTCTGAAAAGGTAAAAATGGGGTATGTTTATTCCGAAATCCTCAGAGAGTGAAAAAATCTGCATATGTACGCACAAGCCGCCGAATGCACAGACTGCCGCAAGAGCGGGAATTGATATTTTCCCCGCCGCCTCCGCACATCCGCTTGTCACTTCAAGCAGACACGAAAAAATTATTTTTGCAGTCTGATTATTAATGACTCTGCCGATTACGGCAATCAATCCCGAAAAAAAGCAGACAAAGCCGCAACAGGCAAGCATTGATGATGAAGCCGACGAAACGCTGCTTACAACCACAGATGAGAGTGTGATTTTTTTACGAACCGTTTTTGCAGCTTCAAAAGTGCCGTCGGGAAGAAAACGGAGAAAAATCCCCGTGATAAGCGATGAAATGCTCAGCGATATCAAAAGAATTCTGCCCGCTTCTCTCGAACCGAGAAGTGCATTCCCCACCGCATTGACTGAAAAACCCACACCCGAATTTACGCAAAACAATAAAAGCTTTTGCGATTGAATGCGGCTGAGAATTCCCGAAGAATAAAGCGACTCCGTCGCCTTTGCGCCTGAAAGATATCCGCCGAGCTGACCGAGAATTATCGCTGGCAGGCAATCGCCCGACAGACGAAATAACCTTTGAGTTATCGGGTCTGCAAACTTTCTGATGAGCGTGGGCATCTCACCCGAGCCTGCAAGCGAAGACGCAACAAGAAACGGAAAAAGCGAGGGAATTACAATCTGCGCACAATTTGAAAGTCCTGCCGAAAAACCCGACGCAAACTCAGCAGGGAAGAAAAAAAGAACGGCAAAAATGCTGATTCCCATAAAAAACAACGATTTTTTCAATACTATTCACCATTAGAAAATATGCTTTCCGTGTCATTTTTAACACTCATCTTTCATAAGTTGCTAAAAAGGAGTGGTGCAAATGAGAAGCAGAAAAAAGTGCCGCGGCAGGGCTGAAGATATAATCGAATCCATAACGCGAAGTCTTGATTTGCCTCAGGATGCGGTGTCGGGATATGCTCACATCGAGCTCAGCGGCAACAGAGAAGCAATCATTGAAGGATGCCAGGGCGTTATCGAATACGGCGATACTCTTATTTCACTCAACACAGGCAAGCTGACCGTGCGCGTCTGCGGGTGCGGACTGACGATTGTTTCGATGCAGAACGGTCAGGCTGTCATCAAAGGAACAATAACGGGTGTTGACTACCGAAATTAGGAGAAATTTATGCTTGTTCTGAATTTTATCAGATTTATAACGGGATATGTCTGCTTTACTGCACGTGGCGGATTCCCCGAACGTTTCCTCAACCTTTGCAGGATGAGGGGCATCGTTCTCTGGGATTTAAGAAGCATTGAGGGCGTTATTCACGCAAAAACAGACCGCTCGGGATATCGGAGAATCCGCTCTGTTGCAAAAAAATCGGGTATGAAGGTACGGATAAACAAAAAATGCGGACTGCCGTTTTTTCTTAACCGCCACAGCAAAAGAGCGGGTCTGTTAGTCGGTGCCTGTTTCTGCATTGCAATGCTTTGTATTCTTTCAACAAGAATATGGAGCATTGACGTTATCGGCAATAAAAAAGTTCCGTCCGAAGAAATAATCACTGTTTTCGAAGAACTCGGAGTCAGAAAAGGCGTCGCAGGCAAAAAAATCGGTATCAACGCCGCCGAAATAGAGGCTCTTCGCAGATTGCCGGGGCTTGCGTGGCTTAACATCAACATCAGCGGAAGCTCTGCGCTTATCGAAGTGCGTGAGAGAGTTGTCAGCCCCGAAACCGAAGATGACAGCGAGCCTTCGGATATTGTTGCATCGAGGGACGGTCAGATTGTGATTCTCCGCCCGTTCAACGGCACTCAGGAGCAGAAAATCGGCAATCCCGTGCTCAAAGGAGACCTTCTCATAAGCGGAATTGAGGAAAACAAAGATTTGACCGTCAGCTTTTGCAGGGCAAAAGGATATGTTGTTGCACGTACAAACCGCAGTGCCGGATACACACAAAGCAACGAAATACGTGCAAAGACTCCCGTTACCGAAAAGAAAAGCTATGTTCTCGATTTTCTTTTCTTTTCAATTCCGCTCGGAAGGATTCCGGACAATGCATACAAGGAAAAATCCGAAATCCGTATAAACGGAGTAACCCTGCCCGTTGCGTTCACAAGATGCACCGAAACCGTCTTTAAGGATACCGACATCACGCTCTCAAAAGAAAAAACAAAGCTCCTCGCAACTCTCGGTTTTTTCGAAAGCTGTTCGGAGCAATTCAGATATATCGGGTTGGAAAGCATCGCAATATCCTTTGCACAAAGCGAAGATGCCTGCTCGTTCGGCGGAATTTTCGTGTGCCTTGAAAATATAGGCAAGGAGAGAAAAAAGATTATTGAACAGAGCGTTTCATAGATTCAAGCAAAAAACGGTAAGCAGAAAATCTGCTTACCGTTTAATCTTTTATTCCGATTAGTCAGGAATTACTTTGAATACTTGCCTCTCTTAACGTAGTGAGTATGAAGGACCTCGTGAGCAACGTGGCTGCCGGGCCTCTCAAAGTATTCAGCATAAACCGCCTTTACAGCTTCGTTTTCGTGTGACTTTCTTACGGGAAGGTTCGCATCTGCTTCATAGAGAGCCTTACCTCTGATGCCCTTAAGGTCAACGAAGTTGTGTACGCTTGCAGGCTGTACGGGCTGACCGCCGCCGTTTACGCAGCCGCCGGGGCAAGCCATAATTTCGATGAACTGATAATCAGCTGTGCCTGCCTTAACCTTTTCCATAACTGCCTGAGCGTTCTTGAGACCGCTTGCAGCACAGACCTTGATTTCCTTGCCTGCGATGGTGTAGGTTGCTTCCTTGATGCCTTGCGTGACTCTGACCTCGTTGAACTCAAGCTTATTGAGTTCTTCGCCGGTGAGAACTTCGTATGCAGTTCTGAGAGCAGCTTCCATAACGCCGCCGGTTGCGCCGAAGATAACGCCTGCGCCTGAGCCTTCGCCAAGAGGATTGTCGAAAGCTTCATCGGGAAGAAGGATGAAGTTGATGCCTGCGGTTTCAATCATTCTGCCGAGCTCACGGGTTGTGAGAGCGTAGTCAACATCAGCATAGCCGCTTGCCGACTGGTCTGCTCTGCCTGCCTCAAACTTCTTTGCGGTACAGGGCATAATGCTTACAACAACGATATCCTTGGGATCAAGGTTCATCTTCTTTGCGTACCAGGTCTTGATAACTGCACCGAACATCTGCTGAGGTGACTTACAGCTTGAAAGGTGGTCAATCT
>JAZSLR010000021.1:0-25271 GCA_045535475.1 Acutalibacteraceae bacterium
TTTGCTTCGATGTTCATCTTGAAATCCTTGTCAAGACCGTACTGACGGAGGAAACCGATAGCGGTAGCTGCATCGAAATCGTACTGATGCTTCATAGGCTCCTTCGGCTTGGGTTCAATGTAAAAATCACCCTCAAAGCCGGTGCTTCTGCCGTAGTCAACAGCCATTTTCATAAGACGTGCAATGTTTTCCTGCTCAAACTTAACATCGGTGTTGAGAAGGGTTTCGTAGCCCTCTCTGCCGCCCCAGAAAACATAACCCTTACCGCCGAGTTTTACGGTGATATCAAGAGCCTTTTTTATTTGAGCTGCTGCGAAGCAGTAAACATCTGCGCTGTTTGTGCTGCCTGCACCGTTCATAAAGCGGGGATTTGAGAACATATTTGCAGTTCCCCAGAGGCATTTGATACCTGTTTCGTTCATTTTTTCAAGGATATAATCGCTGATTTCGTCAAGTCTTGCGTTGGTTTCGTTGATATCCTCTGCCTCGGGAACAAGGTCAACATCGTGGAAACAGAAATTCTCAACGCCGAGCTTCTGCATAAATTCAAAGCCTGCATCAACCTTTGCTTTTGCGTGAGCCATAGTGCCTTTTTCTGCACCGAAAGCCTTGTCAGCTGTATCTCTGCCGAACATATCCGTGCCTGCCGCACCGAGATTGTGCCACCAGGCCATAGCAAAATTGAGGTGCTCTTTCATTGTTTTGCCCATAATAACTTTGTTTGCATCGTAGTACTTGAACGCAAACGGATTTTTGCTTGAAGCACCTTCAAATTTAACTTTTTCAATAAAATCAAAATACATTTTTATCACTCCGTGTATAAAATATGGTAACAGATATAGAATAGCATATTAATATTGAAAAGTCCATACTAAAAAACACCCCACGAAAACCGATTTGTGATTTCCGTGGGGACGTAATGTATATTAATTCAGATTATTCAGCGTCGTCAGCGTTTTCCCAGTTGTGCCATACAGCCTGAACGTCGTCGTTATCCTCAAACATTTCAAGCATCTTTGCCATATTCTTTATGTCATCGGGATTGGTGAGAGCGGTGTATGTTGAGGGAACATATTCAACCTCTGCCGAAACAAAAGCATAACCCTTTGCTTCAAGGTCTTCTCTGACTGCACCACAGTCGTTGGGTTCTGTTCTGATTTCGAAAACACCTTCATCGTCTGTGATGAAATCGGTTGCGCCTGCTTCGAGTGCATCTTCCATAAGCTTATCCTCGTCAACGCCTTCTGCTTCAACAACAAGAACACCCTGCTTTGAGAACATAAACGAAACACAGCCTGACTGACCCATATTTCCGCCGTATTTGTCAAAGTAATGACGGACGTCGCCTGCGGTTCTGTTTCTGTTATCGGTGAGTGCTTCAACGATAACTGCAACGCCTGAGGGACCGTAGCCTTCGTAAACGATTTCTTCGTAGTCTGCGCCGCCTGTTTCGCCTGCGGCTTTTTTGATTATTCTTTCGATGTTATCGTTGGGCACGTTGTTTGCTTTAGCCTTTGCGATAACGTCCTTGAGCTTTGAGTTTGATGCGGGGTCGGGACCGCCTTCACGAACAACAACAGCGATTTCTCTGCCGATTTTGGTGGAAATCTTTGCGCGCTGATTGTCGGTTTTTTCTTTTTTACGTTTAATGGTACTCCATTTTGAATGGCCTGACATTTATAAAACCTCTCTTTAGATAATTTTAACCCAAATATTATATAACAACACTTGCAATGTGTCAAGCGTTATTCAAATTTGCGCCAGAGTTCAAATTTTGCGCCGTCAGCAATTTCGGGAGTTGTTTCGAATGAAGCAGCTCCTTCTGCTTCGGGGAGAAATTTGCTTGATGTGTCTGCATCAAAAACAATTGCTTTCTTCTGAATTTCGAAATTATAAACAGCGCCGCTTTCTGTTGTGAGAGTAAGAATTTCTTCTTCGCTTACCGTGTATGTACCGTAAGCAGAACCGTTTGCCATTGCATTGAAGGTTATGCCGAAGGTGCCGTCATCCTTGAGAGAAATTCTGGGATATCTTGAATCTTCAAAGCAGAATACGGCGGGATCGATTGAGCCTTTGCCTGAGTTTGAAGTTGTTGTTTCCTGATTACAGCCGCTGAGCATAACAACAACTGCAAGCATTATAATTGCAAAAAATCTTTTCATATTTCTACTCCTTTTATATTGTCTTTTTAAAGCCTTTTCCGAGTATCTCGTTGGCTTCGCTTACGATGATAAATGTTTTGTCGTCAACGGATTTGACGGTTTTGATGATTCCCGAAATTTCGTGCTTTCTCGCAACGCAGAGAAGGATGTTTTTGCTGTCACCCGTGTATGCGCCCACGGCGGGAATAATCGAAACGCCTCTGGGCGATGAGCTGACAATGGCTTTTGAAACTTCGTCGGCTTTTTCGGAAACAATCATAAGCATTTTTCCGTTGCCTGTGCCGTAAATCATCGAGTCGATAACCTTTGTGCTGACATAGATGAGAATAATTGCGTAAAGACCGCTTTCGATACTGCCGAAAACAAAC
Source organism: Acutalibacteraceae bacterium (assembly GCA_045535475.1). Taxonomy (GTDB): domain Bacteria; phylum Bacillota; class Clostridia; order Oscillospirales; family Acutalibacteraceae; genus CAG-177. Next base: position 2,531 of record JAZSLR010000021.1, read on the forward strand.
ATACCTGCCGCAACGACAACCGCATCCGCAACAAGTACGACGCTGCCGACTGTTATGTGAGGCCATCTTTTGTGAGCAAGCCTTGCAACGATATCCGTGCCGCCGCTGGTTGCACCCGTAATCATTATCAGGCCGAGCCCCGCACCCTGAAAAAGTCCGCAGAAAAGAGCGGCGAGAATTTTATCGCCCGTATATTCAGGTGAGAAAACCGCAATAACGTCGAGTGCTGTTGAAAGCAGGATTGTTACCCACAGCGTTCTCGCGACAAGCTTTTTTCCCAGATAAATCATCATCAGAATCAGCAGGGGGATGTTGAGGGCGAAGTTGACTGTGCCGACGGGCAGGTCAAACAGATGATTGAGAATAACCGCAACGCCCGTAACACCGCTCTGCGCAATGTTGTTGGGCACAGAGAAGCAGTTAACTCCGATTGAGTAAAGAATACAGCCGACAATCCACAAGCCGTTGTTTCTGAGCAGTTCAATTGTCTTGGTTTTATTCATATTTTACCCCTTCATCGGTTTCTTTGATTGCATCGAAAAGGACTCTGATTCTTTCGGTTTCGCCCTTGAGATAAAGCCAGCCGAAAAGGCTTTCAAGCCCCGTTGCGTAGTGATAATCTGCGCTTGATGCGTGCTTGGGGATTGCCCCCGTGTGAGCATTTCTGCCTCTTTTGAAAACGGCAAGTTCATCCTCGCTCAGCAGGGGCATTATCTTTTTGATTCCGTCTGCCTGAGCCTTTGCGCAGACTCTTTTGCTTGCAGTTGAATGGAGGTCTTTAACGGGTCTGTTTGCTTCGCAGATAAGTTCGCTTCTTACGAGCAAATCAAAAACCGTGTCGCCCATAAACGCAAGTGTCAGCGGACTGAGTGATGCAACATCCGCCGTTTTTTCAAGTAATGAATTCAAAAATTATACCCCGCAATCAGTTAACAAAATCAAATTCAAGGTCATAAATCGAAACGGTATCGCCTTCGTTGATTCCTCTTTCGCGCAGAGCGTCGATGATGCCGCTTGAAATAAGAATTCTCTGGAAATACTGGAGCGATTCGTAGTCGTCAAGGTCTGTTCTCTGAAGAATTTTGAGAAGCCACGGAGCTTCAACAAAATAAATATCATCCTCAACACGGATTGTGAATCCTTTGTCGTTCTGCTTTTCAAATATTTCGAGGGGAATGTTTTCTGCTTCGTATTTCTTAATGGGAGGAAGAGTCTGAAGCTTGTTCCACACTGTGTGGATAAGCTCTTGTGTACCCTCAAGAATGGGTGCGCACATTGTGTGGTATTCGTAACCTTTTTCGGTGAAATATTTTTCAAGTCTTTCAAGCTGTTCATCGCTCGCAAGGTCAATTTTGTTAGCGGCAACAATCTGAGGACGCTTTGCAAGCTCCGGGTCGAACTTTTCGAGCTCCTTATTGATGATTTCAAAATCTTCAATCGGGTCTCTGCCCTCGCTGCCTGCCGCATCAACGATGTGAACAAGAAGTCTGCAGCGGTCAACGTGACGCAGAAATTCGTGACCTAAGCCAACGCCGTCGCCGGCACCTTCGATAAGACCGGGAATATCCGCCATAACAAACGAGCTTCCCTCGCCGAGCGAAACAACTCCGAGAACGGGAGTGAGGGTTGTGAAATGATAGTTTGCAATGATGGGTTTTGCCTGACTGACAACCGAAACAAGTGTTGATTTGCCTACGTTCGGGAAGCCGAGGAGACCGACATCCGCAAGAAGTTTCAGTTCTAGACTGACCTCCCATTCTTCGCCGGGAGTGCCGCTTTTTGCGAATCGGGGCACCTGCCTTGTCGGGGTTGCAAAATGGGGATTGCCCCATCCGCCTCTGCCGCCTTTTGCGGCGATGAAAGGCTCGTCACTTGACATATCTGCCATAACGGCGCCGCTTTCAACCTCGCGGATTATCGTGCCTCGGGGCACTTTAATCACAAGGTCTTCGCCGCCTCTGCCGTTTTTGCGTCCGCCCGAGCCGTTTTCACCGTTTGAAGCGGTGTATTTTCTTTTGTAGCGGAAATCGGCAAGGGTCGCAAGGTTGTCATCAACCTGAAACACGATGTTGCCGCCTCTGCCGCCGTCACCGCCGTCGGGTCCGCCCGCGTTAACGTATTTTTCTCTGCGGAAGCTGACGGCACCGTTGCCGCCGTTGCCCGCTTTTATTTTTATTTTCGCAATATCAACAAACATTCTGATTTTTCCTTTTCTTTTTTGATTCAAGACATATGTTTACATTATGCATTATACCCTATAATTCCTTGATTTACAATAGGTTTTAGGCTACTTTTAAAAAAGTTTATTATTTACAAAATTTTTACTGTTATTTTTTTAAAATATGTGTTATAATACTTTGTAATTGTAAAATGGATGAGTTTGCTTTGCAAAGGAAGGTGAAAGAATGGCGGTTTTAATAGACGGAGTGCAGAATGGCAGCATTGCCGAAAAGAAAAAAATAAACAAGGGCGACAGACTGATAAGCGTTAACGGCAACGAAATAAATGACGTTCTGGATTACCGTTTTTATATCAACGAAACAAAGCTTATTCTTTCGCTTGAAACGTCAGACGGCAAATCAAAGCTTGCATTGATTAAAAAAGGTGAGTTCGAGGATATCGGTCTTGAGTTTGAAACTTATCTTATGGACAAGCAGAGAAGCTGCAAAAACAAATGCATTTTCTGCTTTATTGACCAGCTTCCGAAAGGACTTCGCAAGAGCCTCTATTTCAAAGATGACGACTCAAGACTTTCGTTCCTTTTCGGAAACTATATAACCCTGACCAATCTTACCGAAAGCGAGGCGGAGCGCATAATCAAAATGCACATAAGCCCCGTTAACATCTCGGTTCAGACGATGAATCCCGAGCTTCGGGTGAAGATGATGGCAAACCCCAAGGCGGGCGAATCGCTTAAATATCTTTACCGTTTCGCGGAAGCGGGGATTGCAATCAACACTCAGCTTGTTCTCTGTCCGGGAATCAACGACGGAAACGAACTTGAATTCAGCCTTAATGAGCTTTCAAAGCTTTATCCCGCGGTCAAAAGCATTGCGGCGGTGCCCGTCGGACTTTCCGACCACCGCGACGGTCTTTATACCATTGAGCCTTACACCGAAAAAACGGCAGGGGATACGATAGATGCAATTGACCACTTTAATGAAAAATTCAGAGCGGAGCACGGCGAAATCATTGCATATGCAGCGGATGAATTTTATCTTAAAGCAAGGCGTGAGATGCCCGATGCGGAATACTATAACGACTTTCCGCAGCTTGAAAACGGAGTCGGAATGTGGGCGTTGCTCAAATCCGAGTTTGAAGATGCTCTGGATGAATGCACAGTAACAGAACTTGACCGCCGAGTTACGGCTGTCACAGGCAAGGCGGCATATCCACTGATTTCGGCTCTTGCAAAGAAAGCGGAAGAAAAAATAAAAGGCTTGAGAGTCAATGTTGTTGCGGCAGAGAACAGGCTTCTCGGCAGTATGATAACCGTTTCGGGTTTACTGTGCGGAGAGGATATCGCGGCGGCTGTCAGCGGACTTGATATCGGCGAAGAGCTTATCATTCCGCCCAACTGCCTGCGCAGTGAGGGTGATATGTTCCTTGACGATATGACGGTTGATGAGCTTTCGGATAAATTAAAAATAAAGGTTACTCAGAACGGCAGCAGCGGCAGCGAACTGCTTTCTGCAATGTTGGGAGGTTTTTAATATGGCAGGTAATGTTGTAGCGATTGTCGGCAGACCCAATGTCGGCAAATCGACACTTTTCAATAAGCTTGTGGGTGCAAGACTTTCGATAGTCGATGATACCCCGGGCGTTACGAGAGACCGAATCTACGGCGACTGTGAGTGGCTCGGCAGGCATTTTATGCTTATTGACACGGGCGGCATCGAGCCGCATTCGGATGATATTATTCTTAAGCAGATGAGAAGACAGGCTCAGCTTGCGATTGACAGCGCAGACGTGATAATTCTCGTTACGGATATCCGTTCGGGCGTTGTTGCGACGGACAGCGAGGTTGCAACTATGCTACAGAAGAGCGGCAAACCCGTTATCCTCTGCGTTAATAAGTGCGATACTCCGGGTGAGCTTCCGCCCGACTATTATGAATTCTATAATCTCGGTCTGGGCGATCCGATGCCCGTTTCGTCGGTTCACGGTATGGGTACGGGTGACCTTCTTGACGAGGTGCTCAAGTATCTCCCCGAAGAAGAAACCGAGGAGGATGAGGATGACGCAATCAAGGTTGCCGTTATCGGCAAGCCTAACGCAGGCAAATCGTCGCTTGTCAACGCCGTGCTCGGCGAGGACAGAATGATTGTTTCCGACATTGCGGGTACAACCCGAGATGCAACCGATTCAATCGTTGAAAACGAACACGGAAAGTTTGTGTTTATTGATACTGCGGGACTTCGCAGAAAGAGCCGTGTTTATGACCAGATAGAAAAATATTCCGTTATCCGTGCGAGAATGGCGGTTGAAAGAGCGCACGTATGCGTTATTATGATTGATGCAACCGAAGGCTTCACCGAGCAGGACTCAAAGGTTGCCGGCATTGCTCACGAAATGGGTAAGGCTTGTATTATCGCCGTCAACAAGTGGGATGCCGTTGAAAAGGACGGCAAGACTATGGACAGTATGAGAAAGCAGCTTATGAAGGATTTTTCTTTTATGAGCTATGCACCAATAATTTTTATTTCCGCAAAGGAGAAAATCAGACTTGACCGTCTGTTTGAGCTTATCAAGTTTGTTGATACTCAGAATGCAATGCGTATTTCAACGGGCAAGCTCAACGATGTGCTTGCGGATGCAACGGCAAGAGTACAGCCCCCCACGGACAAGGGCAAGCGCCTCAAGATTTACTATATGACCCAGGCGTCAACAAGACCGCCGACATTCGTGTGCTTTGTCAATAACGCCGAGCTTTTCCACTACAGCTATCAGCGTTATCTTGACAATCAGATAAGAGAAGTTTTCGGTCTTGAAGGTACGCCAACAAGAATGGTAGTGCGTGAAAGAGAGTCAAATAAAAAATGATAGTTTTGGGAATTGACCCCGGATATGCGATAGTCGGTTACGGAGTGGTTGAGTATAACAACAATCATTTCAGAATGTTGGATTTCGGTGCGATAACCACCGAGGCGCATACTCCGTTTAACGAAAGACTTGAAAGAATTTATAACTGTGCGTGTATGCTGATTGACAGGTATCATCCCGATGCGCTGGCAATTGAAAAGCTGTTTTTTAACACAAACCAGAAAACGGCGATTGATGTTGCTCAGGCGAGGGGAGTGCTTGTGCTTGCGGCACAGCAGGCAAAGATGCCGATTTTTGAATATACTCCGCTTCAGGTGAAGCAGAGCGTTGTCGGCTACGGCAGAGCGGAGAAAAAGCAGGTTCAGGAAATGACAAGAGTTATGCTCAATCTTGAAAAAATCCCCAAGCCCGACGATTCCGCCGACGCACTCGCAATGGCAATCTGCCACTGCCACAGCGCAGGCTCGCTTATAGGTTCACTTCGTTCGCGATTATAATCAATCAAAAAGGATGTTCTTATGTTTTACAGCTTAACAGGAAAAATTGTTTTTGCCGATGAAAACAGCGTTGCTCTCGAATGCGGCGGCGTTGCATTCAGGCTTTATACAACTTTGAATACACTCAGAAAGTGTGCCGATATCGGGCAGACCCAGACTCTTTATACCCATCTCAATGTGCGTGAGGATGCGCTCGACCTTTTCGGCTTTGCCGATAAGAATGAGCTTGACTGTTTCAAGATGCTTACGGGTGTTTCGGGCGTCGGCCCCAAAGCGGGTCTTGCGATTCTTTCTCAGCTTACCCCCGATATGCTTGCTGTCAGCGTTGCGGGCGGAGATGTGAAATCGATTACCGCCGCTCAGGGCGTAGGTCCCAAGATTGCGCAGAGAATCGTGCTTGAGCTTAAGGGCAAGCTTGACGGCTTTGCAACAAGTTCCGAAACTCTCGGCAACATTGCCGCCGCTCAGAAGGCAACTGTCAGCTATGCAGGCGAGGATGCTGTCAATGCGCTCGTTATGCTCGGCTACAGTAAGTCAGAGGCAAGCATTGCGGTCGGCAGGCTCGACGGCAATCTTTCAACAGAAGAGATGATAAAGCAGGCTCTCAAGGTGCTTGCAAAGAACATATAAAGGAGGAGCATTATGGATTTTGATTTTGAAAACAGAATTGTTGCTCCCGAATTTTCTTCCGCAGAAGATAACGACATAGAAATTTCGCTCCGCCCCAAAGTCCTTGACGAATACATCGGGCAGGACAAGGTAAAGGAGAATCTTTCGATATATATTGAGGCAGCGCGCCGCAGAAACGAGCCGCTCGATCACGTTTTGCTCTACGGTCCTCCGGGTCTGGGCAAAACAACTCTTGCGGGTATTATCGCCAATGAAATGGGAGTTAATTTCCGTGTCACAAGCGGTCCTGCCATTGAAAAGCCGGGCGACCTTGCCGCGCTTCTGACCAATCTCAACGAAGGCGACGTGCTTTTCATCGACGAAATTCACCGACTTTCAAGAGCGGTTGAAGAAGTGCTTTATCCCGCAATGGAGGATAACGTTCTCGATATTATCATCGGCAAGGGTCCTTCCGCGCGCTCAATAAGGCTTGATTTGCATAAATTCACCCTCGTCGGCGCAACAACAAGAGCAGGTCAGCTCAGCGCACCTCTGCGTGACCGCTTCGGTGTTATTCTCCGTCTGGAGCTTTACACTCCCGAGCAGCTTTCGCAGATTGTCAACAGAAGTGCAGGTATTCTCGATATTGATATCGACCCGATGGGCGCGCTTGAAATTGCATCGCGTTCAAGAGGCACTCCACGAATTGCAAACCGACTTCTCAAAAGAGCAAGAGATTTTGCTCAGGTTATGTGTGACGGCGAAATCACGAAGGAAGCTTCATCGCTTGCGCTCGACAGAATGGAAATCGATGCACTCGGTCTTGACTCGATTGACAGACTGATACTCAAAACAATGATTAAGAATTATAACGGCGGCCCCGTAGGTCTTGAAACGATAGCGGCGGCTATCGGTGAGGAAGCCGTTACCATAGAAGATGTTTACGAACCGTATCTGATGCAGGTGGGCTTCCTGAGCCGTACGCCGAGAGGCAGAATGGTTACTCCCGCAGGCTATGCGCATCTCGGAATGACGATGCCGGGTCAGCAGAGAATGGATGTGTAATATGAGAAAAGCAGATAACTGGATTGATTACGAGCTTATCGATTGCTCAGACGGTGAAAGACTCGAGCGCTGGGGCAATATTATTCTTGTGCGTCCCGACCCTCAGGTAATCTGGAAAACACCCAAGGAAAATCCGCTCTGGTATAATCCCCACGCAATTTATAACCGCTCCAACACGGGCGGCGGAAGCTGGAGAGTATGCAAGAAGATGCCCGATGTGTGGCAGATAGGGCTTGATAATCTTAAGTTCAACATAAAAACAATGGGATTCAAGCATACGGGTCTTTTCCCCGAGCAGGCTGTTAACTGGAAGATGACTGCGGACATAATAAAGAATGCGGGCAGACCCGTCAAGGTGCTCAATCTTTTTGCATATACGGGCGGTGCAACCGTTGCCGCACTCAATGCAGGCGCAAGCGTTACTCACGTTGATGCTTCAAAGGGTATGACTCTCTGGGCAAAAGAGAATGCTGCGGCAAGCAAGCTTTCGGATGCTCCCGTAAGATGGCTTGTTGATGACTGCATCAAGTTCGTTCAGCGTGAAATTCGCAGAGGCAATAAATATGACATCATTATTATGGATCCTCCGTCATACGGCAGAGGACCCGGCGGCGAGGTCTGGAAACTTGAAAATGAAGTTTATGATTTCGTTGAGCTTTGCTCACAGCTTCTTTATGAAGATTCGCTGATGGTGCTGATTAATTCTTACACAACGGGTCTTTCACCCAGCGTTATGGAATATATTCTCGGTGAAACCGTTCAGAAGCAGTTCGGCGGTTCAACTCAGAGCGATGAAATCGGAATCCCCGTTTCGTCAAAGCCGGGCAGAGTTCTTCCCTGCGGTGCAAGCGCAATATGGCTCGGAAAGGGTGCAAAACAATGAAAAGCATAAAACCCGGCAGAGGTCCGTCATTTATGGGCGGAGTTATGGGCATTGCAGGTGCGCTTTTCGGAGTATTCTGGACGGTTATGGCGATTGCCGGCGGTGCGTGGTTTATGGCTCCGTTCGGATTAATCTTTATTGGTGTTGCGGTTTTTAATGCAATTTACAATTTCAAAAACGCAACCGGCAAAAACCGTTATTCCGAATATGACATAACCGATGAAAACGAAGAACCCGACCCGTGGAATGAGCAATTCGGCGGAAACAATGCAAACTTGCAGACGAATCCGATGGTAAAAGGCAGATACTGCCCCTATTGTGGAACAAAAAACGAAGAAGATTATAGATTCTGCACAGACTGCGGCAGAGAATTGCCGTAAAAGAGGAGAAAGATTATATGGGATTTTTTATGCCGATCGCTTTTTCTTTGTTCGGTATTGTGTTTGCGATAGTCGGGATTAAAACCGACAATCTGATTCCGACAGGCTTCGGAATTGTATTTGTGGCTGCTGCGATATTTCTTCTCTATCAGATTATCAGAGAGAGAAAACTCCGCAAGCTTTATGAAGAGGATCCCGAGGCGTATAACGCAATGATTGAAGCTGAGGAAGAAGAGAACCCCGAGGCAGAGGCGTATGAGCGTGAAATGGAAGAAATAGAAGAATACGATAACGACAGCGGAAAAGGATACTGTTCTTTCTGCGGAAATTACTCTGTCAATTCCGAAAAAATCTGCGAATCCTGCGGAGAAAAAGCTATTGATTGATTTAGGATTTTTATTATGAACGAAAAAATAATCGAATTCAAAAACGTTACATTTATATATGATGCGGATGACGAAACAGCCGAAGTGAAGGATTTGCCTGCGCTTACGGATGTGAGTCTTGCGATTAACAAGGGTGAGTTTGTTGCCGTGCTCGGTCATAACGGTTCGGGCAAGAGCACCTTTGCAAAGCTCTGCAACGCAATCTATGAGCCGACGAAGGGCGAGGTTTCGGTCAAGGGCATTGTTGCCGACACGGAAGAAAAAGCGGATGAAATCCGCAGAATCGTTGGTATGGTGTTCCAGAATCCTGATAACCAGATTGTTGCAACAAACGTTGAGGATGACGTTGCTTTCGGTCCCGAAAATCTCGGAATCGAGCCAAAGGAAATCCGCAGAAGAGTTGACGATGCGCTCAAATCGGTCAATATGTACGATTTCCGTCACAGAGAGCCGCACAAGCTTTCGGGCGGTCAGAAGCAGAGAGTTGCCATTGCAGGCGTAATTGCAATGCAGACGGAATGCATCGTGCTTGACGAGCCGACCGCAATGCTTGACCCGAAGGGCAGAGAAGAGGTTATGCAGACGGTGAAGCGTCTTAACAAAGAGATGGGCATAACCGTTGTGCTTGTCACTCACTTTATGGATGAAGCCGTGCAGGCGGACAGAGTTGTTGTTATGGACAGCGGAAAGGTTCTTATGGACGGCAAACCGAAAGAAGTTTTTTCTCAGGTCGATAAGCTTCGTGCTTGCGGTCTCGATGTGCCGCAGTCAACCGAGCTTTGCCGTAATCTCGGCATAAAAGAATGCGTTCTTGACGTTGACGGCTGCGTTGACGAAATATGCCGTCTTGCGGGAGGTGCCGTATGAGTTTTGCAATTGAAACAATCGGACTGACCCACTACTATTCAAAAGGAACAATCCAACAGGTTGCGGCGATAAACGACGTCAACCTTCAGATAGAGAAAGGCGAGCTTATCGGAATCATCGGTCACACGGGTTCGGGTAAGAGCACGCTTATCTCACATTTCAACGGACTTTTAAAGCCCGACAGCGGAAAGATTCTTGTTGACGGCGTTGATATCTGGAAAGATAAAGAAACTCTGAAGCAGTCGCGCTTTAAGGTCGGTCTTTGCTTTCAGTATCCCGAATATCAGCTTTTCGAGGAAACCGTTTACAAAGACATTGCTTTCGGTCCGAAGAATATGAAGCTTTCCGAAGCCGAAATAAAAGAAAGAGTTCTTCGCGCGGCGGCATTTGTGGGTGTAAAACCCGAGCATCTCGACAAATCTCCGTTCGACCTTTCGGGCGGTGAAAAAAGAAGAGTTGCCATCGCGGGTGTTATGTCAATGGAGCCCGAGGTTCTTATTTTCGATGAGCCTGCCGCAGGTCTTGACCCCAAGGGCAGAAAAGACCTTGTTGAGCTTATAAAAGAATACAGAAAAAAGACGGGAAGCACCGTGATTATCGTTTCGCACAGTATGGAAGATATCGCGGGAATGGCTGACCGTATAATCGTTATGAATAATTCATCGGTTGCAATGCAGGGCAGCGTTGATGAGGTATATTCAAGAGGGGATGAGCTTCGTGCAATGGGGCTCAATGTTCCCGAAATAACCGAGATTTTCTCAAAGCTCCGTGCAAAAGGAATCGATGTACCTGCTAATGTTTATACAGTTGAGCAGGGTACGGAGATACTCCGCAATCTCATTGAGAGGAGGAGTTCGAAATGATAAGAGATATCACCATAGGTCAGTATTATCCCGGAAAATCCGTACTCCATAATCTTGACCCGAGAGCAAAGCTGATAACAACCTTCTGGCTGATAGTTGTCATCTTCCTTTGCAAAAGCTTCTTCTCGCTCGGGCTTATTGCACTTACTGCAGTTGCGGTGGCGGCGCTTTCAAGAGTGCCCGCAAAGATGATATTCAAAAGCCTCAAGCCGATAGTAATTATCCTTGTTTTTACTGCGGTGCTCAATGTGCTTTATACCGAGGGCGGTAAGGTTTATTTTGAATTTTGGAAAATTGCCGTTACCGAAAAAGGCGTTAACACGGCGATATTCACGATGATAAGAATAGTAAGTCTTGTAATCATCAGCTCGCTTTTAACCTACACAACAACCCCGACAACGCTCACCGACGGACTCGAAAGAATTCTTTCTCCGCTCAAGGTGTTTAAAATCAAGGTTCATACCCTTGCAATGATGATGACACTTGCGCTCAGATTCATTCCCACTCTGATTGAAGAAATCGACAGGATAATGAATGCGCAGAAGGCAAGAGGTGCAGACCTCGAAACGGGCGGAATCGTTCAGAGGGCGAAGGCACTCGTTCCGATTTTTATTCCGCTTATGGTTTCATCGTTCAGGAGAGCTTATGAGCTTGCGTTTGCGATGACCTGCCGCTGCTACACGGGCGGCGAGGGCAGAACAAGAATGAAGCAGATGAAGCTCGGATTGAGAGATATCATTGCTTTCTTTTTCTGCGCCGCAGTTACGGCGGGAGTTATAGTTTTAAATCATTTTTTTGAGGCGGTTATCTGATGCGTAATTTGCTTTTGACAATTTCATTTGACGGCACGGCGTATCACGGCTGGCAGGTTCAGGAAAATGCCGTTACCGTTCAGCAGACGTTGCAGGATGCACTTGAGCATATCTGCTCAAAGCGCGACAATGTTGTCGGCTGTTCAAGGACGGATTCGGGTGTTCACGCAAATATGTATTGCTGTAACGTAAGAACAGAAAGCACGATTGAATGCAAAAAGCTTGTCGGCGCGCTCAATGCCGTTTTACCCGAAGACATTGCGGCGATTGACTGCAAGGAGGTTGACTATGACTTCCACGCAAGGTATGACTGCAAATCCAAAGAATACATTTATAAAATATGGAACTCGCAGAATAAAAACCCGTTCCTTTATGATTATTCGCTCCATTACAAATATCCGCTTGATGCGGAGTTTCTTGACCGTCAGGCAAAGGCTTTTATCGGAACGCATCGGTTTGATTCGTTCTGCGCGGCAGGCAGCAGCGTTGAGGATACCGAAAGAACGGTGATGAATGCAACCGTTGAGCGTGACGGCGATATGGTTATTTTCAGAGTGGAAGCAAACGGATTTCTCTATAATATGGTAAGAATAATGGTCGGAACTCTGATTGATATTTCAAGAGGGAGGATTCCGCCGGATTCGATAGACAGAATTATTAAGGCTGAAAACCGCTCTGCCGCAGGGTATACGGCGCCCGCGCACGGTCTTTACCTTAATAAGATACATTACTGAAAGTGACGGGAGGCAGATATGGCAGAAAAAAAGATTGTCGATTTGAATAAATTCAGAAATAAAAAGCTTGCTAAGAAAATACTTAATTTGCTGAAAATCCCCTTGGTACTTCTTGCTGTTATTGCAGCTGTCTTTCTCAGCGCAAGGATGCTCGGAAATGTTGCTGTTTCGAATGCCACGGACACGCTGAGGCTTGTCGGCGAAATGTTTCATAAGGGCGGAGGCTATCCCTATTCCGCAGACATTTCAAGGCTGAAAAAAGCCGTGCCCATAGGCAGCAGTCCCCTTTTGATTTATGATGATTCGAGCGTTGTTCTCAGCTCATCGGCAAACGAAATTTTTTCACTTAAGCTCAGCTCGGCAGATTCAAAGGTTATATCAAAAAACGGAAGAGCCCTAATTTACGGCAATTCCTCAAACGATGTTGTTTTACAGAGCAAGACGGAAGAGCTGGGAACTGTAAGAGAAAACGGTGCTGTTGTTGCGGCGGCGCTTGCAAAGAACGGTTATTTTGCAACATCCCATTCAACAGAAGAAAACCAGAGTGTTCTCTCAGTCTATAACAACCGCTTTGAAAAGGTGTTCCAATGGAACTGCTCTCAAGAAAGAATAGCTGACATTTCGCTTTCGGCAAACGGCAAAAAGCTTGCGATTGCGGCAGTCGGAGCGGAGAACGCGGAGATTTATACAAGAATCATCGTTTTTAACATTAACTCAACAGAATTCCTTGCAGATGTGAAATATCCCGGAACTTTGTTTCTTAAAGTTGCTTTTACATCTTCCAACAAAGTCATTGCCGCGGGCGATAACCGCACGGTTGTCATCACAAGCAAGGGTGAGGCTGTTGATGAAATCGTTTATCCGGAAGACAGCATTCTTGCTGTCTGCATCGATGATAACGGAAACACCGTTGTTTTCTATGAGGAATTCGGAGGCGCAAAAACGGGAATGGTCAGATTTTCCTCGTCGGGAAAGAAGACTTGTTCCGAAACGCTTGACGGAATTCCCAACTGCGTTACGGCATACGGAGGAAAGATTGCGGTCGCAAATTCCGATGAGATAACGGTTTATTCGTCATCCGGTAAGATTACCCGTACATTTGAAACACAGAATGTGCCTTCGGAGATTTTTTGCTGTTCCGGCGAAATCTACACTGTTGAAGGCAGCACAGTTTGCAAATATTAAAAACAAAACACATAAAGGAGGCGTGTGAATGAGTATTTCAGCATTTATTGTTGACCTTGTATTTGTTGCTCTGCTTGTTATCAACGTTCTTGACGGACGCAGAAAGGGTTTTATAAAAATCACTCTTTCTTTTGCGGCTTTGCTTGTCGCGTGGTTCTTTGCAAGCGAACTTTCGATGCCCGTTGCCGAATGGGCAAACGAAGCTTTTGCGGGCGGCTGGATTACAAAAGCAATTGAAGGAACGATTGCAGACTCAATCGCAAACGGTTCGGATGCACTTCTTGCATCAATTCCCGACTACATATCTAATGCGGCGCAGGCTGCAGGCGTTTCGCTCGAGGAAATTGCATCTCAACTCGGCAACACGGTCGACCCCGTTGTTGCGGCAGAAAAAATTTACGGTGCAATTGAAAACAATTTCGTTATTTCCGTACTGAGGATTATTTCTTTCTTTGCTATTTATCTGATTATGAATTGGGTTGCATCGATTGCAATCGGAGTTATCGGCAGAGTGTTCAGACTGCCGGTTCTCAAAGGTATCAACAAGCTTCTCGGTTCGGTTGTCGGCGCGCTTAAGGGAATACTTATTGCTGCGATTATCAGCATTATTCTCAGCCTTGCTGCAATGGCGGTTCCCGAAACTGCGTTTGCGCAGGCACTTGACGGGTCTGTTATTTACGGAATTCTTTCCGAAGCGGTTCACGCCGTTTTCGGCAGTTAAAAATTTATCTACATATATTGGAGGATATTATGAAAGCTATTTTAAAAGAATATTTTACGGGATGCCTGACCATTCCCAATCTTCTCTCGGTTATCAGAATCGCACTTATCCCCGTTTTTGCCGTTCTTTTCAATAACGGTGACTACGGCTGGGCAGTTCTTGTTCTCGCAATTTCAGGCTCAACAGACTTCTTTGACGGCAAAATCGCAAGAAAATTCAATCAGATAAGCGCACTCGGCAAACTTCTTGACCCCATCGCAGATAAGCTTACTCAGATTACAATTGCAATCGTTTTCTATATGACCTTCAGCAACAGCAGCGACGAAACCGTAAAGGCTTTCAGCTGGATTTTCCTTGTGTTCCTTATCAAGGAAGCTGTTATGGTTATAGGCGGCGCAATTATGATTATGTTCGGTCTTAAGCCTGTAGCTGCAGAGATGCCCGGCAAGGTTGCAACCTTTGCGTTTTATGTTATTATGTGCGTGATTCTTGCATTCGGTCCCGACGTAGGTATTCTCGGCAATGTTTTCACGCTTCCCGCAGTACCTATGCTGATTCTTGTTGCAATCAGTCTCATTCTTACTCTGGTTGCATTCTTCAGCTATGTTCCCGGTGTTATCAATCAGGTTAAAGAGAAAAAAGCAAGCAAATAAATTTCAAAAGGGTATTAATAAATGAAACAGGTTTTATGTGCAAAATGCAAAAAGCGTCCTGCAATGTTCTTCATAACAAAGGTTGAGGGCGATAAAACAACGCAGGAAGGTCTTTGCATCAAATGTGCAATGGAAATGAATATCGGGCCCGTAAAGCAGATAATGCAGAGTATGGGTATCTCCGAGGATGAACTCGAAGAAGTCGGCGAGCAGTTTGAAGCAATGTTCGGCGAAGACGGCGGCTTTGAACCCGGAGGAGCAGGAACATTTCCGTTTCTTCAGAATCTCGGCGCTATGAATAATTCCGCTGAAAAAGAGGAACGCACATCATCAGACAATTCGTCCGAAAACGAAGAAAAGAAGAAAAAATGGGGCAACAGAAAGCCCAAGGAAGAAAAGAAGCGCAAATATCTCAGTCAGTTCTGCACCGACCTTACTGCAAAGGCTCAGTCAGGCAAGGTTGACAGAATCATCGGCAGAGAAAACGAGATTTACAGAGCGATTCAGATTCTTTGCAGACGAACAAAGAATAACCCCTGCTTTATCGGTGAACCCGGTGTAGGTAAAACCGCAATCGCAGAGGGTCTTGCGCTCAAGATTTCCGCAGGCGACGTACCCGCAAAGCTTAAGGATAAAGAGATTCATATGCTCGACCTTGCCGCACTTGTTGCAGGCACTCAGTTCAGAGGTCAGTTCGAAAGCAGAATAAAAGGTCTTGTTGAAGAAGTCAGAAGCGAGGGTAATATCATCCTCTTTATCGATGAGGTCCACTCCCTTGTCGGCACGGGCGATGCGGAAGGTTCAATGAACGCCGCCAATATCCTCAAGCCTTCTCTTTCAAGAGGCGAAATTCAGATTATCGGTGCAACAACCTTCACCGAATACAGAAAATATATCGAAAAGGATGCCGCTCTCGAACGCAGACTTCAGCCCATCAGAGTTGAAGAGCCTTCGATTGACCAGACCGTAGAAATGCTCAAGGGTGTCAAGGATTACTACGAGGATTTCCACAGGGTAAAGGTCACCGATACGCTCATCGAAAAGGCGGTTAACCTTTCCGAAAGATATATTAATGACAGGTTCCTGCCCGATAAGGCGATAGACCTTCTTGACGAGGCTTGCACCTGCGCAAACCTCCGCAATGTCAATATCAGCAACTTTGAAATTGCATCTCAGGAGCTTGAAGAGCTTAAATCAAGAGAAACAGAGCTTACCGAGGCAAAGGATGTTGACTACGAAGCTATCGGTAAAATCAAAGCAGAAATCATTCAGAAGGAAATCGAGGTCAAAGAGCTTGAAGAGCTTGCTTCGGATAATAATGTGACTGAGGATGACCTTGCGAGAGTTATTCAGCTCTGGACGGGTATTCCCGCAAGCAAGGTTATTGAAAGCGACCTGCGCCGCCTTGCAAGCCTTGAAGATAATCTCAAGGCAGGCATTATCGGTCAGGATGAGGCGATTTCGCTCGTCAGCGCCGCAGTCAGAAGAGGCAGAGTACAGATAAGTCCCAGACGCCGTCCCGCATCGTTTATATTTGTTGGTCCTACGGGTGTCGGCAAGACAGAACTTGTAAAGCTTCTTGCAAAAGAGCTTTTTGAAACTCCTGAAACTCTTATCAGACTTGATATGAGCGAGTTTATGGAGAAGCACTCTGTTTCAAGAATCATCGGCTCTCCTCCGGGATATGTCGGCTATGATGAAGCGGGTCAGCTTACCGAAAAGGTGCGCCGCAAGCCCTATTCAGTAGTTCTTTTTGACGAAATTGAAAAGGCACACCCCGATGTTATGAATATTCTTCTTCAGATTCTTGACGAAGGAAGAATTACCGATGCTCAGGGCAGAAACGTAAGCTTTGAAAACACGGTTATCGTTATGACCTCAAATGCGGGCAGTAACAGAGGCTCGGGTGCACTCGGTTTTGCAAAAACAAGGAACGAAGCATCAAAAGAAAGAGCAATGAAGGCTCTCAACGAATTTCTCAGACCCGAATTCATCGGCAGAGTGGACGAGGTGGTCGTATTCAACGACCTCACTCAGGAGGACTACGAGAGGATTACCGTTCTTATGCTCACAGAGCTTGTTGACCCGCTCAAGGACAAGGGTATCAGCTTCAAGTGGGATAATGCGGCAGTCAGCACAATCGCCCGTCTTTCCGTAGACGGACCGAGAGGTGCAAGAGATTTGCGCAACACAATCAGACGCAATGTTGAGGATGTTGTTACAGAAAAAATCGTCCACAGCGCAGACCGACCGATTAAATCGGTCAGCCTCACCGCAGAGGGGGATAAGGTTATCTGTAATTTCGGATAATATATTATAATGTATGGCAGGAGCATTGCTCCTGCCTTTTTTATGCGGAAAATCAGTATTATTCAAGCTGTTAAAAAGACACTGTCCCGACATCTTGACATACACACGATTATATGTTATTGTATATTTATAAATAAACAAATTTGTTTATTTATAGAATAAATACTTGCGATTTTTCAGGAAAGGAGGAGTCCGATGTTTATACCCACGCCATTTGGCATAATGCTGAAGGAAACCCGTGAAACCGCAAAGCTTTCGCAGGGCGAGCTTTCGGCTGAATTGGGCAAAACTGCGCAATATATCAGTAACATCGAAAAAGGCAAGAACAATTCACCGCCCGACGATGCGGATTTGCAGAAGCTGATAAATAAGCTGTGCCTTGATGACGATAACGCGCTGAAATTCAGACTCCTCGCCTATGCAGACAGAGGAATGCTTCCTCCCGAGATGTTCAGATATGTTATGGAATCGCAAGCTCTTATACACCTTATAAATTATGCAATGAGCAACAATATTTCAGAGAATTATTGGAGTTGTATGCTGCAAAACATTACCGATTCGAAAGATAAAAAAGGAGATTTGATATGAGTAAAACCCCTGATTTTGTGAAATATGCCGCATCAATCGTTCCCACCGAGCGTCAGATAAAGTGGCAGGAAACCGAGTTTTATGCTTTTATTCATTTTGGAATAAACACATTCACCGATTCCGAGTGGGGCAACGGTAACGAAGATCCCGAACTTTTCAATCCCGAGAAGCTTGACTGCCGTCAGTGGGTAAAGGTATGCCAGCTTGCGGGAATGAAGGGGCTTATTCTCACTGCGAAGCATCACGACGGATTCTGCCTCTGGCCGAGCGCGTATACGGAACACAGCGTGCGTTCAAGCAAGTGGAAGGACGGTAAGGGTGACGTTGTTGCCGAATGTGCAAAGGCGTGCAAGGAATTCGGACTCAAGTTTGGAATTTATCTTTCTCCGTGGGACAGGCACGAACCCACCTACGGTTCGGGTGAAGCCTATAATAAATTCTTCAAAAATCAGCTTCGTGAGCTTTTGACTGCATACGGCGACCTTTTCTGCGTATGGTTTGACGGCGCGTGCGGAGAAGGACCCAACGGAAAGGTTCAGGAATATGACTGGGAAAGCTACTACAAGCTTATTCGTGAGCTTCAGCCTGATGCAGCTATCAGCATAAGCGGCCCCGACGTGCGCTGGTGCGGCAATGAAGCGGGCGTGTGCAGAAGCAGTGAGTGGAGCGTTGTTCCGTATTGGCACTCAAACAGCGAGCTGATTGCTGCGGCAAGTCAGCACGATGTGTCAAAACCGCCCAGAAAAATAAATCCTACCGCCCTTGACCTGGGCAGCAGGAAAGCAATCAAAAAATGTAATAAGCTTATATGGTATCCCGCCGAGGTTGATGTGTCAATCAGAAAAGGCTGGTTCTATCATCCTGACGAGGATTATTCCGTAAAACCTCTGTCAAAGCTTATGGAGATATACTATAACTCCGTCGGTGCAAATGCAAGTTTCCTTCTTAATATACCGCCTACACCCGAAGGAAAGATTCACGAAAAGGATATCGAAACCCTTCTTTCAATGGGCGCACAGCTTGAAATAGATTTTAACGAAAATCTTGCCGACAATTCGGTTATGACCGACAGTCAGCATCTTGACGAAAAGCATACAGGCCAGATGGCGCTCAGCAATGATCCCGAGGAATACTGGCATTCGGGCGATGACCCCGACGGTGCAGAGCTGATTCTCGACATAGGCGATGAGTACGATATTGATAAAATCGTTCTCGGCGAGCACATCAGAACGGGTCAGCAGATTGAAAAGTTCACTCTTTATGCACAGATTAACGGAAAATGGAAAAAGCTTGCAGCCGGAACAACAATCGGCTACAAGCGTATCTGCAGATTCAAGGAAATCCGCGTCCGTTATTTTAAATTGGTTGTTGAAAAAGCAAGATGCTTTGCAACAATCTCAAAGTTTGAAGCTTATTAATCCCACTCTTTCCAGATTTCGGGGCAGTATCCGACGGTTGCTTTCTTTCCGTTGCGGACTATCGGCGTTTTATAAAGTTCACCGAATTCAAGAAGCTTTTCTTCAACAGCATCCTTGCTTGCAAGATATTTGATGAAGTGCTTTTCATAAGCTTTGGAATTCTCGTTGATGAGTGCTTCCATTGAGCCGACCGCTGCCTTGACGCTTTGATATTCACCTTTGCTGAGGTTTTTCTGAGTAAGGTCAATGAACTGAAATTTAATTCCTCTTTCTTTGAAATATCTCTGGGCTTTCTTTGTGTCAAAGCATTTATTTGTTCCGAAAATCTGAATATTCATATAGTTCCTCCGAAAAGTGGTGATAATAATATTATGGTAATAAATATTCCTTCGCAAGTCAATAGAGCAATTGAAATTCTCGAAAAAAACGGTCACAGCGCATATGTTGTAGGCGGTGCGGTGCGGGATGCGATAATGAACAAGCTTGCAGATGACTGGGATATAACAACGAGCGCTCTCCCCGAAGAAACCATTTCAGCTTTTGAAGGCTTCAAAGTAATTGAAACAGGTTTGAAACACGGAACGGTGACGGTTATTGTTGACGGTACGCCGCTTGAAATAACGACATACCGTATTGAACACGGATATTCCGATAACCGTCATCCCGATAAAGTTGATTTTACAGATCGGGTTGAGGATGACCTCTCAAGGCGTGATTTCACGGTCAATGCAATTGCTTATTCCCCAAAACGAGGCTTTGCGGACCCGTTCGGAGGGAAGAAGGATATTGAAAATAAAGTTATTCGCTGTGTAGGCGAAGCAGACAAAAGGTTTGGCGAGGATGCGTTGAGAATCCTTCGTGCGCTGAGATTTTCTTCTGTTCTCGGGTTTGGGATTGACGGAGAAACCGCAGACAGCATCAGAAGAAATTACACTCTTTTGAAAAACATCTCGGTTGAGCGGATATTTGTTGAACTCTCAAAACTGATATGCGGAAAGGATGCAGGCAGGGTTCTTCGTGAATATGAGGATGTATTTTTCTTCATTTTACCTGAATTGAAGGCGATGAAAAACTGCATACAGAATCACGAGAGGCATATTTTTGATGTGTGGGGACATACGGTGAAAACTGTTGAAAGCGTTGCCCCTGTTCCCGAGCTTCGTTTTGCTATGCTTCTGCACGATTCGGGTAAGCCGCAATGCAAAACAACCGACGAAAACGGAACAGACCATTTTTATTATCACGCAAAGGCAAGCAGAAAAATTGCGGAGAATATTTTTCTCAGACTCAAAACCTCAACGGCATTCAGAAACCGTGTTTGCGACCTTGTTGAATATCACGATTTTCTGCCCGATAAAATAAGCAAAAAAACTTATAAAAAATATATTGCAAAACTCGGTTACGATGCCGTGAAAGACCTTTTTGAAATAAGAAAAGCCGATGTTTCGGCGCAGAATCCTAAATTCTTGAATGAAGAGCTTGAAAGAAATGAAAAAGGTTTGAAAATTCTTGAAGAGATAGAATCTGAAGAGAAATGCTTTAAAGTAACCGACCTTGCAATTAGCGGAAGGGATATTACGGCACTCGGTGTCAAACCGTCACCCGAAACAGGAAAAATTCTCGAAAAACTTCTTGATGAAGTTATGGACGAAGAGATTAAAAATACATGTGAAGCTCTGTTTGAAAGAGCAATGCAGCTTATAGGGCAGCAGGAAAGGAGAGACAATGGAAACGGTAAAAATTGAGAACGCACAGGAATTTGACAGCTTTGTCCGTTCACATCCGAAGGGACATATGATGCAGACCTCTGCGTGGGGAAAAGTAAAAAAAGAATGGGAATGGAGAGGCTTTATATGCCGTGATTCGGTCGGTAACATCAAAGGTGCGTGCGGTGTGCTTCTGCGCCAGATACCGATGACTCCGTTCAAGATGATGTATGCGCCCAGAGGTCCTGTCTGTGACCTTGCGGATAAAGAAACGGTAAAAGAGATTCTTATGGCGGTAAAGGAATACGGCATAAAGAATAAAGCATATACATTTAAAATAGATACCGATACTCTTGCATCGAATTCCGAATATATTTCGCTTCTCAAGGATATCGGATTTACATTCAAGGAGCACGGCGCAGGGTTTGATACCATTCAGGCAAGATATATCTTCCGTCTTGATGTCGGAGGTAAAACCGAAGAAGAGGTTATGGCAACATTCCACCCCAAAACACGCTACAATACCCGCCTTGCATCACGTAAAGGCGTGACGGTTGAAATCAAGGGTGCCGAAGCCTGCGAAGAATTCCACGACCTTATGCTTGTTACGGGCGAAAGAGATAACTTTGCAACCCGCGACACATCATATTTCAAGAGAATTATGGATGCATTCGGTGACGACGCAAGAATCTACCTTGCAAAGTATGATGGCAAGACCATTGCGGGCGCGCTCAATGTTGTTTGCGGCGACAAGGAATGGTATGTCTACGGTGCGAGCTCAAACGAATACCGTAACGTTATGCCCAATTATCTTGTTCAATGGGAAATGATAAGATGGGCAATTGAACGCGGATGCAAATACTATGATTTCAGAGGCGGATATCCCGATGAAAGCAACCCTCTTCACGGTATATTCAAGTTCAAGAAAGGCTTCTGCAACGACTATATGGAGCTGATGGGTGAGGCAGACCTCATTATTGATAAGGTTGGTTTCGTTGCGGTCAATGCTGCCCAGAAGCTTGCAAAGTCAACCAGAGGCATCAGAGCAAAAATCATCAACAAAAAATAACAGAAAAAACTACTCGGCGGAGTTTTGACTTTGCCGCTCAATTCCTCCATAAAACCGTGGGCAGCATCGGATAAAGGTGCTGCTCGCGGTCTTTTATTATGCACAAAATCAGAGGTTAGTCGAAACTAACCGATTGTTTAATATGACAAAAATTGAAAATCTCGGCAAAACCGGTTGACAAAGGTTGAAATATTAACTAAAATAATAATGGTTAGTGAATGCTAACCGAACGGAACGCGCATTATTTTACGCGTTTTTTGCGGAGGTTATGTTTTATGAGAACCTTAAGAGATGTTAAAATAGGAAAAACCGCAAAGGTTGTCAAGCTTCACGGTGAGGGTGCCCTCAGGCGAAGGATTATGGATATGGGTATCACCAAGGGCGTTGAAGTTTTTGTGCGCAAGGTTGCGCCTCTCGGCGACCCGCTTGAAATTTCGGTCAGAGGTTATGAGCTATCAATCAGAAAAGGCGACGCCGAAATGATTGAAGTTGAATAATTTGTATTCGGGGGATTGTATCCCCGATTTTTTAAAAGCTCAGGTTAGCATCGGCTAACCTCGGAAGCAGGTGTTTTATGGATATCAAAATTGCGCTGGCAGGAAATCCCAACAGCGGAAAAACAACTCTTTTCAATGCTCTGACAGGTTCAAATCAGTATGTCGGCAACTGGCCCGGCGTTACGGTTGAAAAGAAAGAGGGCAAGCTTAAAAAACAGGACGGGGTTATCGTGACCGACCTTCCGGGCATTTATTCGCTCTCGCCCTACACTCTCGAAGAGGTTGTTGCCCGCAACTATCTCATCGGCGAAAGACCCGATGCGATTCTCAATATTATCGACGGTACAAACCTTGAACGGAATCTTTATCTCACAACTCAGCTTATCGAGATAGGTATTCCCGTTGTCTGCGCCATCAAGTCGGATCGTAGCCATGTCGTTCTGTGAGCCAAGGAG
>JAZSLR010000118.1:0-5887 GCA_045535475.1 Acutalibacteraceae bacterium
GTACTATGTAAAGGTTAAGGACGGTCTTGCAGACGGCACAAAGGGTATTGTTTCATCACCTGAAACACTCTGGCACGCATCAATCAACACTGCAACAGGTAAGCACGACGCAAGAAAGAAGGCTTACATCGCAGTTATCCCCAATGATCAGTATGTAGAAGGTGTTAAGGATGACCTTACCCAGACTACAACTATGGCAGCAGCTATGGACAGTGGTGCAATTGACCACTTCGTACAGGATCATGACCATGAATTCATCATTGGTGAAAATACTGAATCGGAAGCAACAAAATACAAGGCAACATTCTATGCAGAAGATCAGTCAACAGTAATCAGTGCAGTTGATACATATCTTGATGCTGCTAAGGTTGAATTCCCTGCAGCTGTTGAGAATCAGATCGGCTGGGCTATCGTAAGCGAAGGTCTGGCAACTCCCGGCACACTCATTACACCCAACGAAAGCGGTGCATATGATTACTCAATCAAAGCAGCAGACGTTACCTTCCTTCGCGTTCTTTCAACAACCAAGTTCCCTGTTGATATTTCACTTGATGCAAAAGCAGACGAAATCACAGTTGACGCTGAAAAGCTTGAAGCTGCAGGAGTTGAATATCTCGCGGATAAAGCAGCTCTCCGTGTTATGCTTTCCATCGGTGAGTCTTTCGACCTTGCATCAATTCCCGAAGATGCAATTGCCAAGGTAGGCAACGAAATCGTAGGCTGGGACATAACAGTTACAGCTCCCTCAACAGCTGAAGGCACTGTTATTACTCTTAACACAGTTAACGGTGCAAAGGAGACATCAGTTACTCTTTCATCAAAGGTTATCTGGAACCCCGCACTTTACACAGTTAACTTCTATCTCAACAAGGACGCAGTTGAAACTGCTGATCCTATTAAGACGATAGAAAATGTTAAGTACAATGATTCGGTTCAGTACAACGGTATTGACAACGTAGTTTCCGATAAGAAATTTGCAGGTTGGTACAATGCAGCTAACGACGAACTCGTAAGCATAACTGACAGATTTGCATTTACTTTCGACGGCGACCTTGACGTTTATGCAGCATGGTCAGACTATAAGAATGAAGCAACATTTATGGTCAGAGATTATGCAAACGGCGAATGGGTTGAATTCTATAAGCATACCGATAAGACAGACGGCGAATCGGCAACTGTTTCTGAAGCTAAAGTTAAGGAAATAATTACAAACGCCTGTTCAGATGAAAACATTACTCTCAGAGGTATTTATACAACAAATCCCGATGAAATTGCTGACGGCAACTATAATGATTACGCGGTAAGCGGTGTTCTTCAGCTTGCGCCCGGTACTTACCAGGTACCCGCTATCGCATTCAGCGGTCACCAGACATACTACATCGCAACAACTCTTGCTTGCGAAGTAACTTGGATGATTCCTGCTTATGACGCTGAAACAAATACATTTGACGATGAAAACGCAACAGTTGTTGCAACAGATAAGGTTGCAACAGCAGCTTATGCAGGCACAGCAGATCCTTATGCAGCAACATCAAAGCTCAATAAGGCTGTTGATACTCCCACCGGTTATGTTCTTGCATACTGGAAGGATGCAGCAACAGGTGAAAAGGTTGAGCTTAACGAAAACGGTGCATATGTTATTGATGCTGACACAAGAACAGCAACTCTCATCGCAGCATACGAACTTGTTGAATATACCGTTGCATTTAACCTTAGAAACAGCGCAAATGCAGACATCCTTATGATGACAGGTACGGTTTCACTTGGCGATGAAATCACAATCGACGGCGCAGAATTCACTCTTAACGGCGAAGCAACGGTTCTTCCCGAAATCGGTCTTGATAATGAAGATCAGGCAGACGGCGGCTATGCACTTCTTGAAGGCTACAAGTTTGCAGGCTGGTCATTCGGTACTGATTCAAATGCAACAGCAATTGAATTCCCCGAAAAGCTTACCGCAGATATCATTAAGAGATATTTTGCTAACGGCGTAATTAATATTAACGCAATGTGGGAAGCAGATGAATTTGTTCTTACCTTCTACATCACAAATGCAGAAGGTGAAGAAGAACTCTTCAGTACACATAATGTTAAGGTAGGCAGCGATATTGCAACTTACAGAAACGTAACCGCAGATATCGCAGCAGCTGTTAACGCAAAGGCAGCTGAAGGCAAGGTATTCAGCAACATCTGGTATAACAAGGAAACAAACGCTCCCGACACATCAACAAAGATGCCTGCTAAGGACGTTTCATATTACGCAACATATAACTCAGCAACTGTCAGCGTTTATGTTGACTATAACTACCTTGCAGAAAAGAATCTTGCAGAAACAATGAAGCTCTTCAGAGTTGACGCCAAGGAAATCCTCCTCTATGGTGCAGATATCGCAGAGGTTAAGGAAGACGCACCTTATTACAACCGTTCATTCAAGGACATTGTAATGCGTTCAGTTACCTCCAACAACTCACCCGCAGATCCTTCAGAGATCATCGGTTGGAACATCTATCACATTGCTGCAGGCGAAGATCCCTATACAGCAGAGTGGAAAGAGGGCGTAAACGGCGACGGCACAACAATCGCACAGACAACACTTATCTTCCAGCCCGTATGGAAGGCACATAAGGATATGCTGTTCAGATTCCACGATACAGATGATGACATCTATTTCGCAATAGGTAAGGACTTCTCATTCCATTACTGGAACAAGGGTGTTATTGTTGATAAGTACAGCGATACAGTTATTAACACAGATCCCGAAAACAATATCGTTCTCTTCTTCACAATCGATATCGATTGGTCTAACTTCTCAATCCGCCTTGATGCATTCCCGATTCCCAAGTATATCTTCACACCTGACGGATTTATTGCATTCTTCCAGATGCTTCCCACACTCTTTGAAAGCCTTCTCGGTTAAAATTCATCCGAAAGGATAAAACCAAACAAAAACAAGCCGGATGTCCTCCAGGGCATCCGGCTGTTATTTTCAGAACAGAGAAGAAAATTTTATAATAAAAAAGCGTAGACTTTTCATAATGAAGAGTCTACGCTTTTTGTCTAAAACATCATAAGAACCGTTGAAACAAATGCAATAGCGGTTGAAATAAGGGTTTTTGGTGAAGGTTTTTCTTTTCGTATAAGACTGATTATCGTTGAAAAAACCATAACACCGCCCGTTGTTATCGGAAATTGAACTGAAGCAGGGAGCGAAACAAGAGCAATAAGACAAAGCAGATTGCCGATTCCGTTACAGAATGCGTGACCTGCAACGCTGCCGAGCTCTTTGAGCGAAACCTTTGCGATTTTTTTGTTTTTGATGAGCTGATATGCAAGGCAGATTACAAAAACAAATATGTTGACCGTTGCCATAAAGCTTTTGCTGTCAACGGCGAGCTGAGAGTCTGACTGATGTATTTTCGAAAGAACACCAACCATACCGTTGAGCACAAAAACGCCGAGATAATATTTGAGGTTATTCCCCTTTGTTGTGCTTTTTTCAAAGCTGAGAGCAGTTGCGATTCCTATCAGAATTATGCAGAAAACTTTAAAAACGTTCAGCTTTTCATCGCAGAAAATAACGCCGTAGGCTAGCGGCAGAAGCATACCGCCGAGCATCGCGTAAATTGAAAAGACGGAGAGATTTGCCGTTGCGAATGATTTGAGGCTTGCGTAGTTGTAGCCGAGGACGACAACTGCATAAATTGCGGCAATCAGCACGGAAAACCAGGTAAATTCAAGCTTGAATCCGCTGAGAACAAGCATTATAAGGAAGCTGATTCCGTGGGTATATCCGGCAAAAATAACGGTTGAATCATCGCCGTCGCCGTTAAGCTTGCGGAACTGCTGATTGAACAGAAACTGCATCGCAAAAAGCAGAGCCGCCGCCGTAAGAAATGCATACATCATATTAAATTTTCACCTTTTGTTATTTAAGTGTCAGCAACACGACACACTCAATATGGTTTGTGTGCGGGAACATATCAACGGGGCAGATTTTATTTACCTTGTAGCCCTTATGAGTCAGCATATTGAGGTCGCGTGCGAGTGTTTCGGGGTTGCAGGAAATATAAACAACTCTTTCGGGCGCAGATGCAACGAGTGAATCAATGAATTTTTTGCTGCTTCCCGAGCGAGGCGGATCCATAAAAACAACGTCAAACTTTTCGCCGTTATTTGCAAGTTCCTGCATAAAATCTCCTGCATCGGCGCAATAAAAATGTGCATTTTCCATACCGTTACGCTTGCAGTTTGAAATTGCATCCTTGACAGCATCGCGGTTAAGCTCAACGCCGATAACCTTGCCTGCTGTTTTTGCGGCAACAAGACCGATTGTTCCGATTCCGCAATATGCGTCGAGAACGCTCGTGTATTTATCAAGCTCGGCAAGCTCCATTGCTTTGCCGTAAAGCTTTTCTGTCTGAACAGGATTAATCTGATAAAAAGACTTCGGAGAAATTCTGAAAACACATCCGCAGAGGGTATCCTCGATATATCCGTTGCCGAAAAGAACCTCTTCTTTGTCGCCGAGAACAAGATTTGTGTCCTTTGGATTTATGTTGAGCACAACCGTTGTTATTTCGGGATGCTTTTCAAGAAGTGCGGCGGTGAATTTCTTTTTCATCGGGAAATATCCGCTTACACCAACCAGCACAACCATAACCTCACCGCTTGAAAAGCCTCTTTTTACAAGCACGTGTCGAAGGAATCCCGTGCCCTTGTCCTCGTCATAAGTCCATATTTTGAACTTCGGGAGCATTTCACGGATATCCACGATAATTTTATCGGCGGTAACATCTTCTGTCATACAGCTGTCAACGGAAACAATTCTGTGACTGCCCGACTGATAAACGCCGGAAATGATTTTGCCGCTTTTTGTTCTGCCGAATGCCGCCTGAACCTTGTTGCGGTAATGATAGGGATTATCCATTCCGATTATTTTATCAACCTTGCCGAATTTTTTCAGAAGAATCTCGCATCTCGCCTGCTTCCATTTCAGCTGGCGGTCATAGGTCATATTCTGAAGCTGGCAACCGCCGCATTTTTTTGCGAGCGGACAAGCATCGGGGTTTGTTTTGATATTAGAAGTGTGTGACATAGTTATTATTGTTCCTCAAACATCGGTGTTGAAAGGTATCTTTCTCCTCCGTCGGGGAGAAGAACAACGATTTTTTTACCTTCATTTTCGGGACGGGACGCAATCTTCGTTGCTGCGTGAAGAGCCGCGCCCGAAGAAATTCCGATAAGAATGCCTTCAGTTTTAACCGTAAGCCTTGCAGCTTCATAAGCTTCTTCGGTGGTGACGGTGATTATTTCATCGTAAATATTTGTGTCGAGTATCGACGGCGCGAATCCTGCACCGATGCCCTGCAAGCCGTGTGCGCCCGCTCTGCCTTCTGAGAGGAAGGGAGAATCCGCAGGCTCAACAGCAATGATTTTTATATCGGAATTTTTTTCTTTGAGATATCTGCCGACACCGGTGATTGTTCCGCCCGTGCCGACTCCGGCGACAAAAATATCGACCTTGCCGTCGGTATCATTCCATATTTCGGGGCCGGTTGTTTTATAGTGCGCATCGGGATTTGAGGGATTGTCAAACTGTGCGGGGATAAAGCTGTCTTCGATTTCCTTTGCAAGTTCATTTGCTTTTTCGATTGCACCCGCCATTCCTTTTGTGCCGTCTGTAAGCACGAGCTTTGCACCGTAGGCGGCGAGAAGCTTTCTGCGCTCGATGCTCATTGTTTCGGGCATGGTGATTATAACTTCAAGCCCCATCTGCGCCGCAACCGATGCAATTCCGATGCCGGTGTTGCCGCTGGTGGGTTCGATTATCACGGAATCTTTTGTAATTTTACCGCTTTCCATTGCAGAGCGGAGCATCTCGTATCCC
>JAZSLR010000101.1:0-22547 GCA_045535475.1 Acutalibacteraceae bacterium
CTTCGATCTGCTCCTGTGAACCGTCGATCCATACGATTTTGTCGGGCTTTACAAGCTCAACCTTTTCTTCGATCCAGGAGAGAACGCTTTTGTTTGTTGTGTAGTTCATTGGTTTGTACTCCTTTCGGTGATACTTCTTTAACACTTAATAATATATAATATTTTAGTCAAAACCGCAATTAAAAATACGGCCAAACATTTACGGGTATTTTTACATTTTTTGGTTTAATTTGCCAAAACTTAAATCTGCTTGAGAAGGGGACCGATGCCGCCTATTGCTCTGGGAATATCCTTTACTATAAGACGGATGCCGCCCTTCTCGCCGCTGAGCCATTTCACAAGACCGTCTGCCATCTGCTCGCTGAATACGCCGCCGCTCATGCTGATGAAATCGCGGAAGGGAGTCTGGAGAGCGATTGCCTGAGCAAAGCCTGCGGGAACAACTGTGGTGAGAAGCTTATAGAATCTTGCACCGTTCTTGGTGTGTGAACAGCTCTCGAAGGTGTCACAGATGCTGAGTGCTCTGTTGGGGTCGTATGTTGCGGGAGGAAGCTCTCTGCCGAGAACGGCAATGAACTGCTCGTCGGGAACATTCTGAACGTCGCCTGTGTAGTAGAGGGGAGCAACCGACGAATAATCGGGAATGTCAACTGCCTCTGCCTTGACGTTGACTGTTGCGGAAAGTCTGATATCGGCACTCGATGCGCCTACGAGGATATCAAAGTCACCGCTTTCAACGCACCAGTCGTTGATGTTTACATTATAGAAAGCAAACGCTCTCTTTGAAAGCTCAAATGCGATTTCCTTTTCTTCGTCGGGATTGAGCCAAATTTTCTTGAAGCCCTTAAGTTCTTTTTCGGGTCTGTAGATGGTGCTTTCTTTATCGGCAACGTAAAGCTGAACAACTTCGTAGCCGGGCACTGCACCTGTATTCTTAACTTTAACGGTTACGGTGAGAGTGTCGGTGTCGTTGATTGACTTGTCGGAAAGCTTGATATCGGAATATTCAAAGGTTGTGTATGAAAGACCGAAGCCGAAGGGATAACGGACAGCCTTCTTTGCCTTTTCGTAGTATCTGTAGCCGATGTAAACGCTTTCACGGTATTCAACCGATGCGGGGTTGCCGGGGAAGTTGGTCTTTGCGGGTGTGTCTGCATAGAACATAGGATATGTTTCGGGAAGCTTACCGCCGGGGTTAACCGCACCTGAAATGATGTCTGCAACTGCGCCTGCACCTGCCTGACCGCCGAGATATGAGTTGAGGATAGCTGCAACACCGTCATTCCAGGGCATTTCGACGGGTGAACCGCCTGCAAGGACGATGATTGCATTCTTGTTAACCTTAAGAATCTCTGCAACGAGTTTATCGTGTGCATCGGGGAGATTCATATGAGTTCTGTCGAAGCCTTCTGCTTCGTATTCATCGGTAAGACCGATAAAGATGATAACGTTTTCGCATCTTTTTGCGAGGTCTGCCGCCTGAGCGATAAGGGCATCGTTATTCTTTGCTTTCTTTGCCGAAAGCTCATAACCCTGTGCAAATTCAACGTCATAGCCGACCTTCTTGAGCTCGTCAAGAGCGTTGTCAAGCTGGGTGGGATTGATATGTGACGAGCCTGCACCCTGATATCTGGGAGTTCTTGCGAGCTCGCCGATAACAGCTACCTTGCCGCTCTTTTTGAGAGGAAGAACGCCGTTGTTCTTGAGGAGAACCATCGAGTTTGCGGCAACCTTTCTTGCGAAGGGCTGGTCGTCTGCATCATTATATGCATAGTTTTTCTTTGAGCCGTCAACAGCCTTCTTGATGAGGTTGAGCATATTGAGTGCTCTTTCGTTAAGAACAGCTTCGTCAAGAGTACCGTTCTTGACAGCCTCAACAATCTTCTTTGCGCCTGCGCCCGATGACGAGGGCATTTCAAGGTCGTTGCCGTTCTTAAGGCCGAGAACTCTGTCATTTACTGCGCCCCAGTCGCTGACAACAACGCCGTCAAATCCCCATTCGTCACGAAGGATTTCAAGCTGAGTGTGCTTGTTTTCGGAGCCGTGGAAGCCGTTAATTTTATTATAGGAGTTCATAACAGTCCAGGGCTTTGCCTTTTTGACTGCGATTTCGAATGCGGTAAGATAAATTTCACGGAGAGCTCTTTCGTCAACAACGGAATCGCAGGTCATTCTGCGTGTTTCCTGGCTGTTGGCGCAGAAATGCTTGAGCGATGTGCCGACGCCCATTGACTGAACACCGTTAATGAAGCCTGCGGAAAGCTCACCTGCAAGAATGGGGTCTTCCGCAAAATATTCAAAGTTTCTGCCGCAAAGGGGAGAACGCTTCATATTGATGCCGGGTCCGAGAAGCACGCCGACTTCTTCCTTGAGGCACTTTTTGCCGAGAGCAACGCCCATTTCAAAAAGAAGCTCGGGGTCCCAGGATGATGCGGTTGTTGCCGCTGTGGGATAGCTGATTGCGGGCACGCTGTTTGAAAGGCTGTCGCCCTTCTTGCTGTAGTCCTTTTTACGAAGCCCGTGGGGGCCGTCGCAGACCATAATTGAGGGGAAGCCGTATTTCTCCATTCCCTTGAGGTGCCAGAAATCCGCACCGTCACAGATGGCAGCCTTCTCTTCAAGAGTCATCTGAGCAAGAATTTCGCTTGGATTTTTCATTGTTATGTCCTCCTTATATATCTGAATTATCTTCTTCCAATTTTAATATTTCGTCAGCTCTTACGCCGTCGATTTCTTCAACATTTTTGAGCTTTTTACGGATGATTTCGTTGCGCTTGCCTGCTTCGTCGAGCGATTTGCCCGCTTCGTCAATCTTCTGCCTTGCCTTCTGAAGCACGACGCCGAACTTATCGTACTGTACCTTTGCGGCGGCAAGCAGAATTCTGACTTCGTTTGCTTTCTCGTTAATCGCAACGGCACGGAAGCCGAGGGAAAGCGAATTGAGAAGAGCGGTTATCGTTGACGGACCTGCAATCATAACATTGAATTCGCTCTGAATTTTTTCTGCGATACCCGAACGGGATGATGTTATTTCGGCATAAAGACCTTCGGTTGCAAGGTACATAATCGCAAACGGGGTTGTCAGCGGAACATTTATGTATTTTGTGATTGTCTTTGCTTCGCCGAGAACTCTTGCTTCAAGTGCTTTTCTTGCGGCGGCAAGAGCTTCGGGGTCAGCCGAATCGGCGGCATCGCACAGACGAACATAATCTTCCATAGGGAATTTTGAATCGATGGGGAGATAGGTCATTTCTCCGCCGTCGCTTGACGGAATATGAACGGCAAACTCAACTCTGTCTTTTGAACCGGGAACGCAGACAAAATTGGTTTCGTACATTCCGGGGATAGTCTGGTCAAGGATTGCGCCGAGCTGAACTTCCGCCCACGTGCCTCTCGCTTTGACGTTGGTGAGAACACGGTTGAGGCTCGTGACATTTGCGGTAACGCCGTTTGAAAGCTCCTTCATTTCGCCGAGGGATTTATAAACATTCTCGAGTCTGTCGGAAACGGTTTTGAACGAGCTGTCGAGCCTTTGAGTCAGAGTTTCATTGAGCTTTTCGTCAACGGTGACACGCATCTGCTCGAGCTTCTTTTCGTTGCTTTCACGCATACGGTCAACCGCTTCGGTCAGAGCCTTGCTCTGCTTTTCGTTCTGCTCAATGTTGTTGAGCCTTATGGTGTTGAGCGATTCGGAAAGTGCCTTTTCCGTCCTGCCCTGATATTCGGTGTTGTCGAGTCGGAGCTTTTCGATTTTTTCGTTCATCTGAGTGAGCTTTTCACCAGTTTCGGAACGCATCGCTTGCTGACCCGACTGCATTTCACGGCGGCTTCTCTCAAATTCCGAGCCGAGCGACTGCGAAAGAGCCGCAACTTTTTCGGAAGCGGAATCAATCCTGTGCCCGATATCGGAATTATCGGCTTTGTTTTGCTTTGTCAGAAGTATAACAAGCAGAACGATGATTGCTGCCAGCAATGCAAATATTATGTAAAACTCCAAACAATAATCCTCCATTATAGTTATATATTGTATATAATAACACATTTTATTTTTATTGGCAATAGGTTTATTGTCACAGATTTGAAAATCTTTTGACTGTTGAATTCTGAAGATTTCTGTGATAAAATATCTGCGAATAACAAAAAGAGGTGTTTTTATGACCGGAATTATCGGTGCAATGCGCATTGAAGTTGAAACAATAAAGTCGCTTATGGAGAACAAATCCGTTGAAACAATAAGCGGTGTTGAATATATAAAGGGTACTCTTCACGGCAAAGAGGTTGTTATCGCTGTCTGCGGTATCGGTAAGGTTGCGGCGGCAATGTGCACCCAGACAATGATACTTAAATATGCGCCCGACAGAATCATCAACACGGGTGTCGGAGGAAGCCTGAGCACAAAGCTTGCAATCGGCGATGTTGCGGTTGCGGAAAGCCTTGTTCAGCACGATATGGATACCTCGCCGCTGGGTGACCCGATAGGTCTTATTTCGGGCATCAATGTTGTTAACATTCCTGCCGATGAAAAGGTTGCCGATACGCTCATCAAAGGTGTTGAAGCGCTTGACGGAATCAAGGCTCTCAAGGGAGTTATTGCATCGGGCGACCAATTCATCGCAAGTGAGGAAAAGAAGAAGTTTATAACGGATAATTTCGGTGCAATCGTCTGCGAAATGGAGGGCGCAAGCATCGCTCAGGTGTGCTATACGAACGGCGTGCCGTTCGGAGTTGTGCGTGCGGTTTCGGACTGTGCGGACGGCTCGTCCCATATGGACTACGGCGAATTTCTCCCGATTGCGGCGGCGAATGCGGCAAAAATAATTGAATATTTTGTGATGAACACATAATAATAAGGACTGCTTCATTCGAGGCAGTCCTTATTGTTTAAATTTTCAATTTCTTTTGAGTCTGATACAGGTTATGGAATATGCGGGCACGGTGTAGCTGAATTTATCTGACCGGTTTTGATTCTGTCCTCAATTTTCTGAAGTATCGCAAATCTTTTTGAGCCATTGGTAAATTATGTATTTCATATGTTTTCTCCTTCCTCAATCAGCAGGCCGAGAAGTGCTTCGCATCCCTCATAAATATCACGGTAGGCAACATCAAATCTGCCGCTGTACCACGGGTCGGCAACATCGCCGCCTCTGTCGGTAAACTCCATAAGCTTTTTGATTTTGCATTCGGGGTCTGTACCCAGAATACGGAGCATATTGCGGATGTTCATACTGTCCATTCCGACAAACAAATCATATTTTTCGTAGTCGCTCTTTTTCAGCTGAACTGCACGCTTGCCCTCGCAGGAAAGTCCATGCTTTGCAAGCTCTGCTTTTGCGGGCGGATAAACGGGATTTCCGATATCGCCCCAAATCTCTTCCGTGCTTGTCGCGCAGGATGAAACCGAAAACCCATCCTCAAGATGTTTTCTTTTCACCATATCTCTGAATATGAATTCCGCCATCGGACTTCTGCAGATATTGCCGTGGCATACGAACATTATTTTTTTCATAGATATTCTCCTGATATTTAATGGGTTCATTTTATCATAAATCATTTTGTAAATCAATGTTGCGGTTGGTTTTTAATTGTGATATATTATAGCAAGGTGAGATTATGACGGTAAATGAAGCACTTGAAAAGCTGTCTGAATCAAAATTCCGCTCGGGATTTCATCTGAGCGAAGAGGACAGAGCTTATATAAACGAAAAGGGACTTGAAACGGTGAGAGTTCACGCGGAGGATTTAATCCGCAAACGGCTTGCCCCTGCGGTTATTCCGAATGACGGACGGCAGACGCCGATGAAGGGACATCCCGTTTTCAAAGCGCAACACGCCTGCGCTTGCTGCTGCAGAGGATGCCTTGAAAAGTGGTACAAGGTACCGCAAGGAAAGGCACTTACCGAAGTTCAGCAGCAGAAAATAGTCAACCTGCTTATGGCGTGGATTGAAAAAGAAACGGAGGAATAAAAATGAAAGCATTTTTTGCATCACTTCTTGCGGCGGTGACTGCTTTTTTCGGAACAATGTGGAGTGATATTGTTGACGTTTTCAATAATTATGAATTCACCGTCGATTCAAGTGTAACGGGCAGAGTTCTTGCAAATCCCGCAAGCAATGTCAACATCTGGTCGATAGACGGTAATCCGTTTGTCGGTGCAGAAGTCAATGAAGAAAACAATATTTTTGATTTTGTGAATTATGTTCAGTTTATGCAGTGCACGGGCGGAAGCGCAGAAAGAGATTTGTTTGTTGACCCGCTCGACAGAACGGTGCTTGATGACTATGATTTCACAAAGCTCATCGAAAACTGCAGGGGAGTTGTGAATCTCGGTGCAAAGCCGTTTCTCAAGCTCGGCAGCGTACCTCTTAAATATTCCGCAAAAGCAAATACTGATGCAATGTTTGGTACAAACATATATCCTCCCGACGACTATGATGTGTATTATAATTATATTGCCGCAATCGCGCGTGCACTTGTTGAAGAATTCGGCAGGGAAGAAGTTCTGACCTGGCGTTTCGGCGTTATGACGGAATATGAAAACGAAGCCTGGTTCAAGGCAAACAGCGGCGACCCCGATGAATCCGCCGTTGAATACTGCAAGCTTTATGACTATACCGTTGCGGCGCTTGAAGATGAAATAGGTGAGATTTTTGTCGGAGCGCATTCGATGACAGTTACCGAGGGATTGTGGGATGAAGCTTTGTTTATAAAGCATTGCGCAAACGGCACAAATTATAAAACCGGCAAAAAAGGTTCAAGACTCTGCTATCTTTCGGCATCGTTTTACGATTCTAATCCCGGAAAATACACCGACGGATATACTCTCCCCGAAACAATTGATTATATCAGAAGCGTCGCCGAATCCGTCGGTCTGACAGACCTTATCTACGGCATTGACGAGGGAAGAATTCTCAGCGGAAATGTGAGCGGTACAGCGAGTGACGAGCTTCTTTCAAGAACCTGCGGCTACACATATCAGGCAGGCTATGATGCAAGAATATATAAGCAGATGTTTGAAAATGACATCAACTATTTTTCATCGTGGTATTATCTTTCAAACGGACTTCTTGATGGCAATCCGACCGTCAGCTATCATGTTGCGCGAAACGCCGCAAAATTCGGCGGTGCAAAGCTGGCATCAACAGAAAGAACGGGCAGGGGATGGATTTTTAAAGCCGAGGTTGATGCAATTTCGGCATTTGACGAAAATACGGATACACTGCGCATTATGGCGTATAATTTCAAGAACAAGGTCAACTATAAATCGGATGCCGATTTGAAATTTACAGTCAAGGCTCCTCAGTTTGACGGAAAACAGGTAAAAATCATAAAATATGTTATCGATGACGACTGCAATTATTTTGACGAGTGGATTGAGGACAGAGAAAAATACGGCATCGGGGATGACTGCTTCAGCTGGTCACCCGACGACCCGATTGTTGACAATCCCACAACTCTTTCAGACCCCGAGGCAAGAGAAATCTATAAAAACGAGCTTTACGATAAGTATACAGAATGCTCAAAGCTTGTGCCGGCGGAGCAGACCGTAGCGGTTGAAAACGGAGAAATTCTTCTTGAGGTAAATCTTGATCCGAATGCGGTTGTATTTTATGAAATAGTGGAAATTTAAAAAATATCTTGCAAAATAAAAAGATTTTTAGTAATATATAAAAACTAATGTAAAAATACATTCAAAGGAGAAACATATGCAGGACAATAATCAGTTCAAGCCCTATGTTCCCGCAAGCAAAGTAACTCCCGAGCTTACCGTAACATCGGTTATTATGGGTATTATTCTGGCAGTTGTTTTCGGTGCGGCAAATGCATATCTCGGTCTGCGAGTAGGTATGACGGTTTCGGCTTCGATTCCCGCCGCCGTTATCGCAATGGGCGTAATCCGCGTTATTATGCGCAAAAACTCAATTCTTGAAAGCAATATCGTTCAGACGACTGGTTCTGCCGGCGAATCACTCGCCGCAGGCGCAATCTTCACTCTTCCCGCACTTTATCTCTGGGCGGCTGAAGGCAAGATGGAAAAACCCGGTCTGCTTGAAATAACTCTTATCGCTCTTCTCGGCGGTCTTTTGGGTGTATTCTTTATGGTTCCGCTGAGAAACGCACTTATCGTCAAGGAGCACGCAACCCTGCCTTACCCCGAAGGTACGGCTTGCGCAGAGGTTCTTCTTGCAGGCGAAGAGGGCGGCTCAAACGCATCAACTGTTTTCGCAGGTATGGGATTTGCGGCTTTCTTCAAGCTTATCATCGACGGTCTTAAGGCTGTTCCCGGTGAGATTTCATTCAGAATCAAAGGCTATGCAGGTGAAATCGGAACTCAGATTTACCCTGCCGTAATGAGCGTCGGCTATATCTGCGGGCCCAAGATTTCATCTTATATGTTCGCAGGCGGTATTCTCAGCTGGCTTGTGCTCATTCCGATGATTGTTCTTTTCGGTGAAAACCTTATTCTTTATCCCGGCACAGCTCCCATCGGCGAAATGTTTGCCGAGGGCGGTGCAGGCGCAATCTGGGGTTCATATATCCGTTATATCGGTGCAGGCGCACTTGCCGCAGGCGGCATTATCAGTCTTATCAAGTCGCTTCCCCTTATTGTCCGCACCTTCAGGGACGCAGTCAAGGGTATGAAGGGCGGCACGGATGTCGGTTCCGAGCGCACAAATCAGAGTATCAGTATGAAAATTGTACTTATCGCAATTGCAATTCTCACAATTCTCGTGTGGCTTGTTCCCGCAATTCCCGTTTCACTTCTCGGCGCGGCAATTGTTGTTATTTTCGGATTCTTCTTTGCAACCGTTTCATCAAGAATGGTAGGTCTTGTCGGCAGCAGCAATAACCCCGTTTCAGGTATGGCTATCGCAACTCTTCTGATTGCAACGGTTATTCTCAAAATTACGGGCGATACCGGCGCTCACGGTATGAGAGCGGCAATCGCCATCGGCTCAATTATCTGCATTGTTGCTGCAATCGCAGGCGACACATCGCAGGATCTTAAAACAGGCTTCCTTCTCGGTGCAACACCCAAAAAGCAGCAGATAGGTGAAGTTCTCGGTGTTGTTGCGGCGGCTCTTGCAATCGGCGGTACTCTCAATCTTCTTGATTCGGCTTGGGGCTTCGGCGGCGACGAGCTTGCGGCACCTCAGGCAACACTTATGAAGATGATTATTGAAGGCGTTATGGACGGCAATCTCCCCTGGGGTCTTGTTTTTCTCGGCGTGTTCATTGCAATTGTTGTTGAAATCATCGGCATTCCCGTTCTTCCGTTTGCAATCGGTGTTTATCTTCCCGTTCAGCTCAACGCGTGCATTATGGTCGGCGGACTTGTGCGTCTTGCGGTTGACAAGATGAAGAAACCCGAAGAAGATAAGAAGAGAATCACAAACGACGGTATTCTTTTCTGCTCGGGTATGATTGCGGGCGAAGGTCTTGTCGGTATCCTTCTCGCACTCCTCGCTGTGTTCGGTGTTGACAAGTTTATTGACGTTTCGGGATTCCTCAATCTTCCCGACGGTGTTGCAAAGGTTGCGGGACTTGTTGTATTCGGTCTTGTTATCCTTTCGCTTCTCAAGTTTTCCGTATGGAATAAAAAGAAGAGCAAGTAAACTATGAAAAAGAAAAACGATACGAATTATCTCGATAAAATTCCCGTTCATCCCGACATAAAATGGTCAGCGGACGAAAACGGAATCGTGACTCTTGAAATTGAGAACAAGGGTGCGATGAACAGAATCGCACAGAAGCTTTTCAAAAAGCCGAAGGTGAGTTATATTCATCTTGACAAGACGGGCAGTTTTGTCTGGCCGCTTATCGACGGCAAAAAGAGCATAGCTGACCTTGCAAAGGATGTTGATGCTCGTTTCGGAGAGGAAGCGCATCCGCTTTACGAAAGACTTGCTCAGTTTTTCAGAGTGCTTGACAGCTATAAGTTTATAAATTGGATTGAATAAGAAAAAATTCCTTCGGTGCACAGCCGAGGGAATTTTTTGTTGCATTATTACTTATATTGTGTTAAGTTATTATTAGCGAAAGGAGAGATAAAATGAAAAACCTTAAAAAACTCATTGCAATCCTTCTGGCAATAACGCTTATTGCCGCTTACCCCGCAGGCGCTTCGGCACTTTCAATTGAAGGCGGAATCGAGCCGATTAAAGCGCAGTTTGTTTCCGGCGAAGGCCCCGTTGCGGGCGGATATTCAATCGACTACCGCTATTTTTCACCCGTAAAAGACGGCGACACCACGAAATATCCCCTCGTTGTCTGGCTTCACGGTATGGGTGACGGCTCCGAGGAAGGAAAGCAGGTAGCAAAGAGCAACATCGCTTACTGGGCGAGCGATGAATTCCAGTCACGCTTTAAGCCCGCAGGCGGTGCGTTCATTCTTGCAGCACGTTCGAGAGAAGAAAAAGCCATCTTCTGGGGCAACGAATTGGTTGAACCTCTGCGTGCCGCAATCGATGATTTCATCGAACAGAACAAGGCGAATATCGACCTGAGCCGAATTTATGTCGGCGGTTATTCGATGGGCGGCAAGATGACCTATAAAATGGCAGTTGCTTATCCCGAGCTTTTCGCTGCCGCATTCCCGATTTGCCCCGCTTGGGCACCCTCGGATGAAAAGCTTGAAAAAATTGCCGATATGCCCATATGGCTCACTTCGAGCAGACGTGACCCGCTTGTTAACTATTATCTTGGCGTTTCGCCCACTTGGGACAGACTTGTTGAAATTTCAAATGTTCCCGAAGAATGCAGATTCTCAACTCTCACAAAGGTCTGCTATGAGGACGGAAAGGCAACGTCAAGCAGCCATCACGCGTGGTTTGCCGTCAATCACGATATGTTCTCGTCGGAAAACGGCGACTATCCCTATATGACAACCGCTAACGGTCTCGGCGAAAATGTGAAGCTTGAATATCCCGACGGAATGATTTCGTGGCTCAGCAGTCATACCTCCGATTATGACGGAGCAAAGGGTGTCGGCTCGGGCAATGTCAACGTGAATGACTCCACAAGCATAATTTATGTTGACAGCTTTTTCGGATTTTTCGAATTGCTTTACAATGCGATTCTTAAAGTTTTAAGAATTAAATAAGAGGAAATAAAATGTCTTTTATTATCATTACTTTAAAAAATATTGTTCACGCCCTGACACTGATTGTTACCATAATTCCAATGATTGCGACAATGTGTCTGCCGGGGAATCCCAACACTCCCGTTATGGTCAATGCCGAGGCGGAAAATCCGTATATTTCGGAATATCTCAAAACCGAGGTTTCGGCGCATCGTTCGGGGGCGGGGATAGCTCCCCAGAACACGCTTATGGCATTTGAATATGTGCTTGAACAAAGAAAGACTCTCGGTGTTGATGTTTTTGAATTTGACGTTCATATAACAGCCGACGGTGAGCTTGTTCTGCTTCATAATACGACATATGATGCAACATCAAATGCGGTTGAGGCGTTCGGACATAAAGATGTTAAGGTTTCCGAGCTGACATATAAAGAGGCGTATGATGCACTCAATCTAGGTGAAAATTTCACTACGGACGGTGAAAATTATCCTTACAGAGGTCTTCGCGGAAAGGATATTCCCGAGAATCTCAGAGTGGTGAAATGCGAAACGGTTATTGATTATATCGAAGCAAACTGCGGAAACAAGGAATACCGTTACATAATTGAAATCAAGAGCAAGGGTATTGACGGAATGAAGGCTGCCGATAAGCTTTATTCAATCGTTACCGAGCGTGAACTTGAGGACAGGGTTATATGGGCTTCATCAAAGGAGTTTGTTTCGGTCTACATGGAGCACAAATATCCCGATATGCCCCGTTCCGCAAGAACAACCGAGGTCATACTGTTTTACATTTATTCAAGAATGAACTGGGATTTGAATGACATTGATGTTTCGTACATTGCTCTTCAGATTCCTTATGCAAAAAGCGGCGCGAAAAGTCTTATAAATCTCGGAACGAGAGAGCTGATAAACTATGCTCATAAAAATGATATAGCCGTTCAGTACTGGACAGTCAATGAACCCGAGGATGCCGAACTTCTTATCAGAAACGGTGCCGACTGCATTATGTCGGATTATCCTCAGATGGTATACGAAGCGGTTAAGAACTGCAAGTAA
This sequence comes from Acutalibacteraceae bacterium, assembly GCA_045535475.1. GTDB lineage: Bacteria > Bacillota > Clostridia > Oscillospirales > Acutalibacteraceae > CAG-177. The sequence continues at coordinate 12,140 of JAZSLR010000101.1, forward strand.
AAATATAACTACCCTGCAAAAACAAGTCTTGTTTTTGCAGGGTAGTTGCATTATAATCATTTTTTAAGTCTTATAACATTCCAGCTGAAGGGCTTGAGTTCAACCTCGAGCTTTGTGCCGTCAACGGAGGGCACGGGATTGTTGTGGGGCTTTACTTTTACGTTGTCAAAGAAATTTTCGTCTTTTCTGTGATAACCGTCCATGGAGATGAATTCACAGGGCTTGTAGCCGTCAAAATCCATAAGATTGACGTCGAGAACAACGCTTTCGTCCTGACTCTTATTGACGCAGAAAATTGCCATTTCTTCGTTTTCTTCGTCATAGGTTGCGATTGTTTCGATATAGGGCACATCAGTGAACGCCTTGCAGTCATATTTCGGGCAGTCAACAAGCGGAAGAAGTGCACTGCCTCTGCCGTAGTTTGAAAGATGCATAAAGGGGAAATATGTTGTCTGCTCAAAAATGCCGCCGCCCGTCTTTGTGAAGATGGGTGCGATAACGTTGACAAGCTGTGCAAGGCAGGCAATTTTGACTCTGTCGCAGTGGCGAAGAAGAGTGATGAGAAGCGAGCCGACAAGAAGGGCATCCTCGAAGTTGTAGATGTCTTCAAGAAGTGCAGGTGCCATACTCCATTTTTCAAAGGGTGCGTTGTTGGAGTGATACCACACGTTCCATTCGTCAAATGAAAGATTGATTGTCTTTTTGGAACGCTTTCTTGCTTTTACATAGTCGCAGGTGCAGATGATTGAATAGATGAAATCATCAACCTCGAGGCTTCTTGCAAGGAAGCTCATAACATCGTCATCGTGGTTGCCGTAATACTGATGAAGCGAAACATAATCAATGTTGTCATAAGCGATTTCAAGGCTTTCGGCTTCCCATTTTGCGAAGGTTGACATATTTCTGCTCGACGAGCCGCAAAGCACGGTTTCGATACCGGGGCTTGTCCATTTCATCAGCTTTGATGCTTCAAGAGCAGCTCTTCCGTATTCAACGGCGGTCTTTGCGCCCATCTGCCAGCCGCCGTCCATCTCGTTGCCGAGACACCAGAGCTTGATGTTGTGAGGCTCTTCAACGCCGTGTGAGCGTCTGAGGTCTGACCAGTAGGAGCCGCCCTTGTGGTTGCAATATTCAACAAGATTTCTTGCTTCGTCAGCACCTCTTGTGCCGAGGTTGACAGCCATCATACATTCTGCGTTTGCCTTTTTACACCATTCCATAAACTCATTTGTGCCGAAGGTGTTGGGTTCGGTTGTGCCCCACGCAAGGTCGAGCCTTTTGGGTCTGTTTTCAACGGGACCCACGCCGTCCTCCCAGTTATAACCCGAAACGAAGTTGCCGCCGGGGTAACGGACGACGGGAACATTAAGTTTCTTTACAAGGTCGATGACATCCTGACGGAAGCCGTTTTCGTCTGCCGTGGGATGACCGGGTTCGTAGATACCGCCGTAAACCGCTCTGCCGAGATGCTCGATGAATGAGCCGTAGATACGCTTGTCTATTTCGCCGATTCTGAATTCTTTTGCAAGAGTAATTTTTGCTTTCATATCTTCACCTGTTATGTATTATTTGCCGTTCTTTCTGAGAAGCTCGTGCTTCAAATCCCAGAGAGGCTGAGAAAGGTCAACATAATAGTTGTGGGGATTTTCAAATCTCGTAACCTCATCCCAGAGGGTATCAACCTGCTGTTTGCAGTATTCGCGGATTTCCTTGGCTGTTTTTCTGCTGAAAACGCAGTTGCCCTTATCGAACACGGGTTCAAGAAGCTCTCTTGCCGTGTAGTCCGTAATTGTTTTGCGCTTCCAGGTGAAATCGGGGTCGAACAGCTCATAGGGTTGTGAATCGTCAACAACCTCGTCTGCAAGGGTGATGAGGTCTGCCGCCGCCTTGCCTGTTTCGTTGTCGTAAAGTCGGTAAACTCTCTTGTTGCCGGGAGTTGTGATTTTGGCAACGTTTTCGCTCAGCTTGATTTTGGGAATAACCTTGCCGTCCTTCTGAACGCCGCAGAGCTTATAAACACCGCCGAGCATCGGGCTTGACGATGAGGTTATCAGTCTTTCGCCGACGCCGAAGGAATCAACCTTTGCACCCTGCATAAGCATATCTCTGATGATGTATTCGTCGAGTGAGTTTGAGGCAACGATTGAGCAGTCGGGGTAGCCTGCTTCGTCAAGCATCTTTCTTGCTTTTCTCGAAAGATAGGCGATGTCGCCGCTGTCGATTCTGATTCCCTTCGGACGTTTGCCGAGAGGCTTAAGTACCTCGTCGAACACTTTGATTGCGTTGGGAATACCGGATTTGAGAGTATTATATGTATCAACAAGAAGGGTACAGCTGTCGGGATATTCCTTTGCATATGCCGTGAAAGCTTCAAGCTCGCTGTCGAAAAGCTGAATCCAGCTGTGAGCCATTGTGCCGAGCGCGGGAACACCGAACATTTCATCTGAAATTGTGCACGCAGTGCCTGCACAGCCGCCGATATATGCAGCCCTTGCGCCGTAGATTGCGCCGTCGGCACCCTGAGCGCGTCTTGAACCGAATTCCATAACCGCATTGTCACCTGCGGCACGGCAGATACGGTTTGCCTTTGTTGCAATAAGGCTCTGATGGTTTATGCAAAGAAGAACCATTGTTTCAATAAACTGCGCCTGGATAACGGGACCTTTTACCTTTACGATAGGCTCGCCGGGGAATACGGGAGTGCCCTCGGGGACAGCCCACACGTCACAGACAAACTTGAAGTTTGCAAGATAGTCAAGAAAATCCTCGCCGAAGCCCTTGCCGCGGAGATATTCAATATCATCCTTATCAAATGTAAGATTTGAAAGATAGTCAACAAGCTGTTCAAGGCCTGCAGCAATAACAAATCCGCCGCCGTCGGGCACCTTGCGGTAAAACATATCAAAATATGCTATCGTATCCTTGAAATTATTTTTGAAGTAACCGTTTGCCATAGTAATTTCATAAAAGTCGGTCAGCATCGTCAGATTTCTCTGCGGTTTTGTGTACTCCATAAAATTTCGCCTCTTTTGGTAATATTCGGCTCAGCCGTTAACTTTTATTATGACTTATTTTTCAAAAATTTACAATATGTAACTGCCGATTTTCTTGAAAAAATAAAAATTTACCTTAAAAACAGCATAAATGTTAAATTTTTTTGACTGCTTATTTTTATTAAAAACAGTTGCATTTTTAATTTTTTTGTGTTAAAATGACTGCCATAAACACAAATAGTGTCGTTTCGGGCGGTGCAAAGAAAGTTGGTTATACAGACTGTATAATTTTGCGAAGAAATAAAAAGCTGTCCGGGATTAATTTCTTAGGAGGAAACACTGATATGAGAATCAGAAAGCAGGCACTCGGCGACAGAAACATTGTAGGTGCCAGAATCGAAGCAAGACGCAAGGAAATCAATATGAAGCAGAAGGATCTTCTTACTCAGCTCCAGATAAAGGGCATCGATCTTAACGCATCGGGTCTTTCAAAGCTTGAAGGTCAGTTTCGTTTTGTTACGGATTTTGAGCTTAAGGCTCTCTCTGAAGTGCTTGGAATGACCGTCAACGAGCTTCTCGGAATCGACGAATAATTTTGACATCTTCTCACCCTCTTATATACAACTCCTCAAGAAACCGCATCCGGAAGGGTGCGGTTTCGTCCGTTTTTCACGGAAAAGTAAACCCGGATTTACATAATTATGTTGAATGTAAAGCAAAGTTGCTTGCGCATTTCAAAGATTTTTGATATAATCTTATCGCAGAGTTTCTTTGAAAAACCCCTTTATGAAACGGAGGAAAAATCATGAAAGCAAAAAGATTTATCAAAAAGGCAGTTGCAGCAGTAATGATGTTGATTATCACCGCTGCGGTAATTTCTGCATATGCGGTTGAGTTTGACGATGTTCCGGAAGTTGTATTTGTTGACGGCGTCACAATAACCGAAAGCGGATACTGGCGATATAATCTCAAAGAGCAGCTTGTTGAAGGTTCAAAGTTGAATTATGATGTTGCTTATGATGCGGATACAAACACGCTCACACTCAAAAATGCAAAAATAGACTCGAATGACTTTTCAGCTTATAACGAATATCGGTTTGAGAGGAGCTGTGCAATAGCTTCAACAAAGGATTTGTATATTAATCTTATCGGAGAAAACGAGATTGAAGTCCGCGGAAGCAGTGGATACGATTATTACGGTTCATACGGTATTCTCAATTTATGCGGTGATACCTATATAAGCGGCGAAGGCTCTCTCAACATCTGGCTGAGAAATTATGGTGACAGATACGGAATATTTTCCGAGAACGGTCTTGTGAACATAAAAGACACTAAGGTTCATATTTATTCAAACGATGAATGTTATGATTCCTACTATTACGGAATTGTTTCGGATGCAATTGAAATTGAAAACTCAATATTGGATATCGATCTTGCCGATGTAACCGAAATTTACGGAATCTACAACGCCGGCACCGAAAGCTATGCAAAAATAAAAAATTCTGAAGTCAGCATCAATTGCGATAATTCCAACTACTCAATCTGGAGCGTTGACGAAACCCATCAGACTATTGACTACTATTGCAAGGCAGCTTACGGCTTCAATATTTATCAGGTGGATATCGAAAACAGCACGGTTGATATTGATATCGCAAATCTGAATGATTATGCTTACGGAATTTTTACCTACAGCTTTTTGAGCAACAACAGTAATGTCAATTGCAATATTGAGGGATGTTACGGCAAGAAAAACGTCAGCGCAATTGCATATAACAACGCAAATATCAATAATGATTCCCAACAGCAAATCAGTACGGGTTCGTTAAAAGCTGAAATCACGCCGGAAGATACTTATTATTCCTCGGCATACATCAACTTCGGAGCAAGTGTTTTCAATCCTCTTGAAAGCAGATTCAAAGTTTATTATAAAAGTGTGAACGGAAATATTGCCAAAGGCACAAAAGACGATTGGAACATCACCTATGACCAGCAGAGCAACAGGCTTTATATGAACAATGTTGTTCTTAATCAGCCTATGCGCGCAATGGGCAGCGCTGACATTGTGCTTACGGGTGACAGCATAATAAATTGCAGTGCAACCTTTGCACACTACTATGACCTTAACCAGAAATACTACGGCGACGGAACTTTGACTCTGATTTCGGAGCCTGCCTGTGCAATTATGTGTGCAGAGGGTGTTGAGTTTGATGACAGCGTAATTGTTACTGCCAGCACTTCTGTCGACGGCAGCAATCCGGTTGAATTCAAGAGCGAGGATGCCGGATATTATAAATGGATTAAAATTCAGCCGACCGAAATGCCTGCAGAGCCTGAAAAACCCGAGGAACCTGACGAAGAGTCCTTCTTCCAAAAGATAATCAACGCAATCAAGGACTTTTTCAACAAAATTATCAATTTTATTATCGATGTATTTGACTGATACCGTACCTTTTATGTTCCCTGCCGTTTTTTTACGGCAGGGATTATTTTTTGCTTGCAAATCCTCCGAGATATGATAAAATTAAAATGTAATATTATAATCGGGAGGTTTACTCTGATGATAAAAGAATTTATGGGCAAGGATTTTTTGCTTGACAGCGAGCCTGCCGTGAAGATGTTTGAAGCGGCGGACAAAATGCCGATTTTTGACTGGCACTGCCATCTTTCTCCCAAGGAAATTTACGAAAACAAGCAGCCCGAGGATATTGCGTGGCTCTGGCTTGCGGGCGACCATTATAAATGGCGCGCGATGCGCTCCTGCGGCGTTGATGAAAAATATATCACGGGCGATGCAAGCGGATATGAGAAGTTCAAGGCGTTTGCGGAAATTATGCCCAATCTCATCGGCAATCCGATGTATCATTGGTGCCATCTTGAGCTGAGAAGATATTTCGGAATAAACGATATTCTCAATGCGGAGAATGCAGACAGCATCTGGGAAAGAGCAAATGCCGCAATAAAAGCGGGCGGTTTCACACCGAGAGAGCTTATCGAAAAATCGAATGTTTCACATCTCTGCACAACCGATGACCCTGCAGACAGTCTTGAATATCATAAGCTTATCGCCGCAACAGATTTCAAGTGCAAGGTGCTTCCCGCATTCAGACCAGACAAGGCGCTGAGCATTGACCTTCCCTCCTGGAGACCCTGGCTTGCGGATATGGAAAAAGCAGTCGGCAGAGAAATCGGCGGATTTGCGGAGCTTTGCAAGGCTCTTGAAGAAAGAATTGAATTTTTTGCATCAATGGGATGCCGTGCAAGCGACCACGCATTCTCATATGTGCCTTATGAAGAATCAACCTCAGAAGAGCTTGAAGAGATTTTTTCCAAAGTGAAGAACGGCGGAGAGGCAGGCGTTGTTGAAACAGATAAGTTCAAGACCGCTCTTCTCGCTTTCCTTGCGGCTGAATATGCGAAGCGCGACTGGGGAATGGAGCTTCACATAGGCCCCCTCAGAAATAACAACACCCTTATGTTCAAAAAAATCGGTCCCGATGCGGGCTTTGATTCGATAGACGACAGAGAGATTGCAGGCAAGCTTTCGAAATTTCTCGACAGCCTTGCGGTTAAAGAAAAGCTCCCCAGAACGGTTCTTTTCACACTCAATCCAAAGGATAACTACGTTCTCGGAACGATGCTCGGCAACTTCCAGAGCAGTGAAGCGGAGAGCAAGATTCAGTTCGGTTCCGCCTGGTGGTTCAACGATAATATCGACGGTATGAGAGAGCAGATGAAAGCGCTCGCAAATCTAGGTGCAATCGGAAAATTTGTGGGAATGGTTACGGATTCGCGTTCATTCCTTTCATATCCCAGACACGAATATTTCCGCCGCATTATGTGCGGACTTCTCGGCGATATGGTTTCTGACGGACTTTATCCCTACGATGAAAAAACAATATGCAAAATCGCAGAAGATATTTCATATAACAACGCTATCAAGTATTTCGGTGTAAACTAAAGGAGGAGTCATTGTGGCAAAATATGTTCTTGCATTGGACCAGGGTACAACCAGCTCCAGAGCGATTATTTTTGATAAAAAAGGTAATATTGTCAGCAAGGCACAGAATGAATTTGAGCAGATTTATCCTCAGGCAGGCTGGGTTGAACACGACCCGCTTGCAATCCTCTACAGTCAGTTTCAGGCGGTTTCGTCGTGCCTTATCAGCGGCGGAATCAATACAGCGGATATTGCAGGCATCGGCATAACCAACCAGAGAGAAACAACGATTCTTTGGGACAGACAGACGGGTAAGCCTGTCTATAACGCAATCGTGTGGCAGTGCCGCAGAACCGCTGATATCTGCGAAGAACTCAAGGCTCAGGGTCTTGAGGACTACATAAAAGATAAAACGGGACTTCTTATTGACGCATACTTTTCGGGCACAAAAATAAAGTGGATTCTCGACAATATTCCCGAAGCAAGAAAGCTTGCCGATGAAGGCAGACTTCTTTTTGGTACGGTTGAAACCTGGATTATATGGAATCTCACGGGCGGCAGTGTTCACGTTACGGACTATTCAAATGCATCAAGGACAATGCTGTTTGATGTTGATAATCTTTGCTGGGATAAGTTCCTTTGCGAAAAGCTTGGGATTCCGATGTCGATTCTTCCCGAACCTGTTCCCTCAAGCAAGATTTACGGCAGGGTTTCAAAGGGCATTCTTGGTCTTGAGGCACTCGAAGGAATTCCCATCTGCGGCGCAATCGGTGACCAGCCTGCCGCACTTTTCGGTCAGGGCTGTTTTGAGGCGGGCCAGGCAAAGAATACTTACGGCACGGGCTGCTTCCTGCTTATGAACACGGGCGAAACAAGAGTAAAATCAAAGAATAATCTTCTAACAGGCGTTGCGTGGGGTATCGGCGACAAGGTTGAATACGCTATTGAAGGCTCGGCTTTCAATGCCGGCTCGGTTATCAAATGGCTCCGTGACGAGCTTCATATGATTGACACGGCAAAGCGCTGTGATGAGCTTGCGGCAAGTGTTCCCGATGCAAACGGAATATATTTTGTGCCTGCTTTCACGGGTCTCGGTGCGCCTTATTGGGATATGTATGCAAGAGGCACGATTGTCGGTATAACAAGAGGTGTTAACAGAGCACATATTGCACGAAGCGTGCTTGAAGCAATTACATATCAGATGACGGATTTGCTTGAAGCGATGAAGTCCGATTCGGGCATTGATTTTACCGAACTCAGAGTTGACGGCGGCGCAAGTGTCAGCGATATAATGCTTCAGATTCAGGCGGATATGATAAGATGCAGCGTTAATCGTCCCAAGAATGTTGAAACAACCGCTCTCGGTGCGGCATATCTTGCGGGTCTTGCCGTCGGACTTTGGGAAAGCACCGAAGAAATTCAGCATAACCGTGTCGTAGAAAAGGTGTTTGTTCCCGAAACGAGCAAAGAAAAGCGTGACGAGCTTTATGCAGGCTGGAAGAGAGCTGTTGAATGCTCAAAGGGTTGGGCGAAATAATTCAGGAGATGTAAAGAAATGGACTATATGAAGGAGTCGCTCAGACTCCATTATGAATGGAAGGGCAAGCTTGAAACAAAAGCCAGAGCGAGTGCAAACAGCAAGCAGGATTTATCGCTTGCTTATACTCCGGGTGTTGCGGCGCCCTGCCTTGAAATTCAGAAAGATATAAACAAAAGTTATGAACTTACAAGAAGATGGAATACGGTTGCCGTCATCACCGACGGCACTGCGGTCCTCGGTCTCGGCGATATCGGCCCCGAGGCGGGCATGCCCGTAATGGAGGGCAAGTGTCTGCTTTTCAAATCCTTTGCGGATATCGATGCAATTCCTCTTTGCATCCGTTCAAAGGATACCGATGAAATCGTCAATGCCGTTTCGCTTTTTGCAGGCAGCTTCGGCGGAATCAATCTTGAGGATATTGCAGCTCCGAGATGCTTTGAAATCGAAAGAAAGCTCAAGGAAAGATGCGATATTCCCGTGTTTCACGATGACCAGCACGGCACGGCGGTTGTTGTCCTTGCGGCGGTGCTTAATGCACTTCGCTGCGTCGGGAAAAAGCTTGAGGACTGCACAGTTGCGATGAGCGGAGCAGGCTCGGCAGGCTCTGCAATTGCAAGGCTTCTCAATGCGTGCGGTGCAGGCAACATAATTATGAGCGACAGGCAGGGAATCATCTGCAAGGGGCAGGAGCTTACTCCTGCTTTTGAAGAGCTTGCGGATTTCACCAATAAAAATCGAATAACAGGTACTCTTGCAGATGCAATGAAGGGTGCAGATGTTTTCGTCGGCGTTTCTGCAGGCGGAATAGTCAGCAAAGAAATGGTTGCATCTATGGCGGAAAACGCTGTAGTTATGGCGATGGCGAATCCCACACCCGAAATTATGCCCGATGAAGCGCTTGCGGCAGGTGCGGCGGTTGTCGGTACGGGCAGAAGCGATTATCCCAATCAGATTAATAATGTGCTTGCATTCCCCGGTATTTTCAGAGGTGCACTCGATGTGAGAGCATCTGATATCAACGAAGAGATGAAACTTGCGGCAGCTCATGCTATTGCAGACCTCGTTTCGTCAGAAAAACTCCGATCGGATTACATTCTTCCCGAGGCATTTGACGAAAGAGTCGGTCCTTCCGTTGCGGCGGCTGTTTCAAAGGCGGCACGCAACTGTGGAATTGCACGAATTTAATGTTGCTTGTTTGGCGATTATTCACAAAAAGTTAAAATGGGGTTTGAAATATTCTAACATAGTCTTGCTTTATTTTAATAATTGTGTCATAATTGCTATGCATATTGGAGCAGAATGCGTTTCGGCGTTCTCTCTTTTTGGGGATTAACCCCGGACAACAGATGTTTATTTTAAGGAGGAAAATCTATGTCCACATTGAAAAAGGTTATCAGCCTTGTGCTTTGTGCAGCTATTCTTGTCGGCTCATTTGCACTGGTCGGTAACATTGTTCCCGTTGCGGAAGCAGCAGAAAGCACATCGAAAGTTCAGTCGTACGACGATCTTGTTGCACAGTACGGTCAGAACGGCGACGGCTTCGTATACACAGGTCTTGAATTTTACGAAGCTGACGGTAAACTTACTGACTACTATGTTAAGTCAGGTGACCAGCTCACAGCAAGAGTTTACATCAAGAGTAATATGTACGTAGGCGAATCCTACATCCTTACTCTTTATGACAACAAGTTCTTCGACATCAAGCTTGCAGGTGGTCCCAATTCGACCACAGTTTCAACTGGTTACACAAGTAACTATATGCAGGCTCCCATCAACAAAAATCATCCCATCGTAAGCAGCAACGGCTCAGGCCATACTCTTACAACAATCAACCTCAATAATGTTGGTTGGATTAAGAACCTTTGCGGTTTCTCAGCAACATATCTTGCAGAAACCGACCTTGCTCAGAGTAACACAGCAACCGATATCACAGTAAGC
>JAZSLR010000096.1:0-5373 GCA_045535475.1 Acutalibacteraceae bacterium
ACTACTGACATTTGTTTTTCCTCCTAAGTTAAATTTTGTATCTAATGTCAGATACGAACCGCCGCAAAGCCTGATATTAACACGGTTTTAACACCGCACTTATAATAAAAATAGCTTTGCGTGTGATTTGCGTTGGAATTATATCACAACTCCATTTAAAAATCAAGAATATTTTTCGAATTTTTTATAATATATCTTATTTTTTATATATTATACAAAAAAGCCGTACCGGATAAGCTCCGATACGGCGAATTTTATTATTCTCTGTGCCACTTAACACCCTGCGCGGTGTCTTCAAGGACAATACCCATAGCTTTAAGCTCGTCACGGATTCTGTCTGCCTCTGCCCAATTCTTGTCTTTTCTTGCCTGAGTTCTTGCTTCAATCATAGCGTCGATATCGGCATCAAGCACTTCGGTCTTGCGGTTATAAACAAGACCGAGAACACCCGTCAGCTCATCAAAAATCTTTGCGGCATATTCTGCGGTTGCTTTTGATTCGCCCTTGCCGATAACAAGGCTGTTGATATCTCTTACGAGTTCAAAAACTGCGGCAATACCGTCAGCTGTGTTGAGGTCATCATCCATAGCTTCAATGAACTGAGCCACTCTCTTATCAAACTGCTCTTTAATCTGAGCATTAAGCTCGCCCTCTGCTGCATTCTTGATTTCAAAATCAAGGCTGTCACGGCAAGTGTAAAGGCGGGTAAGAGATGCCTTGCACTGCTCAATAACATCAATGCTGTAGTTGATGGGACTTCTGTATGACGATGAAATCATAAGGTAACGGATGGGTTCATAGCCGTAAACATTCGCAACGTCACGGACTGTCTTGAAATTGCCGAGTGACTTCGACATCTTGACATTATCAACATTGATATAACCGTTATGCATCCAGTAATTTGCAAAAGGCTTACCGGTAAAGCACTCGCTCTGTGCAATTTCATTTTCGTGGTGAGGGAAGATAAGATCCTGACCTCCGCAATGGATATCGATGCTTTCACCGAGATATCTGCATACCATTGCCGAGCATTCAATATGCCAGCCGGGTCTGCCCTTGCCCCAGGGTGACTCCCAATAGGGTTCACCGGGTTTTGCGGACTTCCAGAGTGCAAAATCCATAGGCTCACGCTTGATGTCGCCTACCATAATTCTTGCGCCTGCTTCGAGATCCTCAAGAGGCTGATGAGAAAGCTTGCCGTAAGTATCGAATGTTTTGGGGCTGAAATAAACGTCGCCATCAACCTCGTATGCGTGACCGTTTTCAATAAGTCCGCTTACGATTTCGATAATCTTATCAATGTTTTCGGTTGCTTTGGGATGAATTGTTGCTTCTCTGAAGTTAAGACCCTTTGCATCGGTCCAGAATTCCTCGATATACTTCTCGGAAACTTCAGTAAATGTTGAACCTTCTTCGTTTGCACGCTTGATGATTTTGTCATCAATATCGGTGAAATTCTGAACAAAGGTTACATTATAGCCTCTGTATTCGAGGTATCTTCTGAGAACGTCAAAAACACAGATGGGTCTCGCATTACCGATGTGGATGTAATTATAAACAGTGGGACCACAGGCATAAATTTTTACTTCGCCTTCTTTGATGGGCACAAATTCCTGCTTCTCTCTTGTAAGAGTGTTAAAAATCTTCATTATTTACCTCCGTTATTTATCTGATTCTTTAATTCAATTATTTCCGATTCAAGTCGTGATATTTCCTGAGCAATGGGGTCGGGAATATGAATCTGGTCAAGGTCGTCAACACGCATACCGTCTCTTTTGACAACTCTTGCAGGCACACCGACAGCGGTTGAATTCGGCGGAATATCATTGAGAACAACAGCGCCTGCGGCAATTCTTGAATTATCGCCGATAACAAGCGGACCGAGCACCTTTGCGCCCGCGCCAATCATAACATTGTTGCCGATTGTGGGATGTCTTTTGCCCGTATCTTTACCCGTACCGCCCAGCGTTACACCCTGATAAATCGTTACGTCATCGCCAATTACGGCTGTTTCACCGATAACAACACCCGTTCCGTGGTCGATGAAAAATCTTTTTCCTACCTGAACGGCAGGATGGATTTCAACGCCCGTTTTTTTTGACGCACGCTGCGAAAGCCATCTTGCGGCAAAAAACATCTTTTTATTATAAAATTTGTTTGCAAGTCTGTGAAGCCTTATCGCCTTAAGACCCGGATAGAGAAGAAGAATCTCCATTGCAGACCTTGCGGCAGGGTCACGGCTTTTGACGCAGGCGATATCTTCTCTTAGCTGTCTGAACATCAAATCACACCTCAATAAAAAAGCTCCGCAGTCAAAAATGACTACGGAGGCGTATATACGCGGTTCCACTCCTGTTTATAACTCAAAACCGGGCTTTAACGCAGCCATACGCACAGAGATACTGCTGTTTCCCTCTGTGTGCCGTCAGGTGCACTTCATCAAAACCGCATAAGAAGCATTTCCAGCTGCCTGCTTCCTCTCTGATATGCCGCGAATCGATTACTCTCCTGCCGATTGCATATTTCATATTATCACATTGTATTATATGTCGTTTACATTGAAAAGTCAATCACTTTTTTGCCGTCAACAAGATACTTTACGCCCGAAATGACCGTTAATGCTGCGGTTATCCAAAGCAAAATGTTTGAAATTAAAGCAAATTTCTCGAAATCCCATTCAAAAAACTCAACGAACTGAATGCCGAGCATTATAATTATTGAGAAAACCATCTGGCTTGCCGTCTTAAGCTTTCCCCATATTCCCGCAGGAATAACAATACCCTGGGAAGTTGCAACAAGACGGAAAGAGGTAACAAGAAACTCGCGGGTAAGAATAATCATAACAATCCAGATATTGCATAAACCGAGCTGCATAAAAGCAAGCAAAGCGGCGGTTGTGAGCATCTTATCGGCAACGGGGTCGCAAAGCTTGCCGAACGTAGTGATAAGATTATTCTTTCTCGCAATCTTGCCGTCAAGAAAATCGGTAATAGATGCAACGATAAAGATAATCGCAGCAACAACATAGTGATATTCAAAATTCATCATCATCGCCGCAAGATAAAACGGGGTAAGAATTATTCTTGCAACGGTCAATTTATTAGGTAAATTCATAAAAACTCCTTAGCTCTTAATATCCTTGCCGATTAAATCATAATCGTTAACACCTATTACCTCAACCTCGGCAAAATCGCCGACTTCATAATTTCCGTCGGTTGTGAAGCAAATGCATCCGTCAATTTCAGGTGCATCCATATATGTTCTGCCTTTATAGCTGTCGCTGTAGCCGTCATAATCCTCAACAAGAACTTTATAAGTCTTGCCGATTTTCTCCTGATTTTTCAGAGTGACGATTTCAAGCTGATCCTGCATAATTATCTCACCTCTGCGGAGCTTGACATCTTCCTCGACCTGCTCTTCCATATCAAACGCAGGTGTTCCCTCCTGAGGGGAAAATGCAAAACAACCGAGACGATCAAATTCGGTTTCATTAACAAAGACCGCGAGATTTTCAAACTCTTCTTCACCTTCGCCGGGGAAGCCGACAATGAATGTTGTTCTGATAACAGCATCGGGAAGAGCTTCACGTATTCTTCTGACGGTTTCACGGAGAAATGCTCCGTCCCCTCTTCTGTTCATAGCCTTGAGAATTTTATCATCCGCGTGCTGAAGCGGCAAATCAATATAATGAAGCACCTTCGGCTGACGAGCCATAGTTTCGAGAAGCTCATCGGTGATTTTATCGGGATAACAGTAAAGCATTCTTATCCATTCGATACCGTCAATTTCACAAAGGGCATCAAGAAGCTCGGGAAGCCTTAATTTGCCGTAAAGGTCCGTTCCATAGTTTGTTGTATCCTGAGCGATAAGGATAAGCTCTTTTGTGCCTGCCTGAGCAAGTGCGGTTGCTTCTTCAACAAGCGTTTCAAACTCAACACTTCTGAAATTGCCTCTGATTGACGGAATGGCGCAATAAGTGCATCTGTTTGAGCATCCGTCGGCAATCTTGAGATATGCCCAATGCTCGGGAGTAGTCAGAAGTCTTTCGCCGACAAGCGGAAGCTCCTCATTGCAAGGCATTTCATATTTTTTCTCGCCATCGATTACGGATTTTACCAATTCAGCAATGCGTCCTTCCGCGCCGATACCGATTACGGCATCAACCTCGGGCATTTCATTAAAGATTTCTTCTTTGTAACGCTCCGCAAGGCAACCTGTTACGATAATTTTTCCGACCGTGCCTTCGTTCTTGAGTTCAGCCATTTCAAGAATATTCTCAATAGCCTCCTGCTTTGCGGCATCAATAAAGCCGCAGGTGTTAATAATAACCGCATCAACACCATCGTAACAATCGGCAATCGAAAATTCATTTTTATCAAGCTGGGCGAGCATTCTTTCCGCATCAACCTGATTTTTGGGGCAACCAAGCGAAATCATTCCGATTTTATACATCGTAAAAATCCTCCGTTTCGGCTTCAACACTGCGAAGCGCGCTTTTGATATCCGACCAGCCGTAACCGAGGCGCTGAAGAGCGGCAACGGTCTTTTTGATCCCTTTTTCATCGGATAAATTGCGTGAATATTTCGTGTTCAACAGTTCTATAATACGCAAAATCGGGTCAAAGTCAAGTGTTTCAAGCACGTTATCCGCAATTTCTCTTGAAATTCCTTTGTGAATCAATTCGGATTTTACGGCTCTGGCACTCATCCCTTTGCTTCTCATCAGCCTTTCCGCAAGATTTGCGGCATATCTTTCGTCATTGACATAACCGTATTCGCAAAGCTTCTCAACCGCAAGAACCGCATACTCTTTCTTGTGTCCTTTCTGACACAGTTTGCTTATCATTTCACGCTCGCTGTGATCGGAATAAGATAATACCCTCAAACCCGCAATGAAAGCACAGCGGGAGCCGACGGCTTCCATAAAAGCCGCCGACTCCTCTTCATCATCAATACTTTTCACCGAATAATACGGACTGCTGTACCAATATTCGGCATCAACGGTAAATGTATATTCACCGTCAAGCAAAATATGAATTTTATTCTGTTTTCCGACATTTACAGAAATATTCATAAATTATTCGTCATCGTCAACAACTATATCAAGCTTTGCTCTCGCACTTGCCTTTGTGGTCGGTTCCGGAGCGGGAGCTGCAGGCATTTCGGGTCTGGGTCGTCTTACAGCCTTACTGTTTGCCGCAGCTTCTTTCATAGCATCAACAATCTGTGCCACAATTTCCTCGGCAAGCTCGGGATTATTGAAGAACAGTTCTTTGTCGTTATCTCTGCCCTGTCCGAGTCGCATATCGCCGTATGAGAACCACGCACCGCTTTTCTGGATAACGTTGAACTTAACGCCGAGGTCAACCATTT
>JAZSLR010000090.1:0-51791 GCA_045535475.1 Acutalibacteraceae bacterium
TACGATCCGACTTATTTCGCACCGACTGAATGTCGCGCACGTCACCTATATAAAACTTGATTTTTTCGGCCACTTCGGGCATTTTAACCTGAAATTCGTGGCGCATATCATCCTGCTTTTTCTCGTCACGGGAGAAAACCCGGATTTCTTTTATGTCTGTTTTAAGAAAGCGGTTGAGCACGGCATTGCCGAATGAGCCCGTACCGCCGGTTATAAGTAAGGTTTCGCCTTTGAAATTATACATTTTCATTGCCTCCGTTGATTTGTTCTATGCAGGGTAAAGTGAGATCACTCAATTTCTAAAATTTCTTTTTCTAAAAGCTCAACATTTCCCCAAGCGTTACAGTTCCATATTATTTCCATTTTCTTTCTGATTTCAAAACATAGCCCATTAACACAATCAACGTTGAGGTTTTGTCCTGACTGGTCCTTAAGGAAAAAAACATAATTGGTTGTATATGTTCCGGGAACAAGTTGTTTCAAAGAAATTCTGAATCTGATTTGTCCTTTGTTTTCTTTTTCTCCGGAATAGAAATCATAAAAAACAGCGGTTGCTATAGGTGCTCGAGATATATCTCTGATTTCGATTCTGAGACTTAAGTCTGAAACATCTTTTTCATTTATCCATTTAATACGAATATCGAGACTATCATCTTCAGAAAACATATTATTGGTTTTATCAACAAATTCTGCTGAAGTTGTTTTTATTGAGGTGTTTCTTAACCAATGTAATCTTGGTATTAATGTATAGTCAATTTTTGTGTCAGTGCTTGATTCGTCATTCATGTATATGCTTATTGCTTTTTCAACATCGCCGTCAAAAATAACTTTTCCGTGGTCAAGAACGATACATCTGTTGCAGAGTGTACGGATGGTCTGCATATTATGGCTTACATAAAGGATTGTTCTGCCTTCATCTTCGGCGACTTTTCTCATACGTTCAAGACATTTTCTTTGAAACGCCATGTCACCTACTGCCAGCACTTCATCCATAATCATTATTTCAGAGTTCAGATGTGAAGCAACAGCAAAACCAAGCTTAACTTTCATTCCGCTTGAGTACCGTTTAACCGGAGTATCAATAAATTTTCCGATCTCAGAGAATTCAACTATCTCGTTATATCTTTTATCAATTTCCGCTTTGCTCATGCCGAGAATTGTTCCGTTAAGATAAATATTTTCCTTACCGGTAAGTTCGTTGTGGAAACCTGTTCCTACTTCAAGCATAGAAGTTATTCTGCCGTTAAGATAAATATTACCTTGTGAAGGTGCTGTAACACGACAAATTAATTTAAGAACTGTTGATTTGCCGGCACCATTGTGACCTATAATTCCTATTCTTTCGCCTTTTTTTATCGAAAAACTTACATCATCCAGAGCCTGAAAGCGTTCGTTCTTTCTGTGAGCTTTTTCTCCGATTTTAAGATTAGGGTCTTCTTTTTTCATAAAGCGTGCAATTCTTGATTGAATCTCGCCTTTAAGAGTTCCTCCGCCGATTGTTCCCAATTTATATTCTTTGGAAACGTGTTCAACTTTTAACATTAATTCATCCATAATATTTCCTCATCAAACAGTATCAACAAATGTTTTCTCAACCTTATTGAATATCAGAGCACCAATAATTACTACTGCAATAGTCATAATCCAACTGATTCCGTAGAAAAACCAATCTACTTCGCCAATACCCAGCCAAGCAAATCTGAATAAATTTATAACGGGTGTAACGGGATTCAGCATATAGAGATTATAAAGTATTTCGTTATTGACAATAGAACTTCTGCTGAACATATCGTAAGCTACGGGTGACATATAGCTCCACAAACTTACTCCAAAACCTACAAGCATAGTAAGATCTCGGTATTTGGTTGTTAACGAAGAAATAATAATGCCGAAGCCCATACCGAGCAAAGCAAGTTGAATCATAATCAAGGGAGTCATAAGTGCAAAGAGATTTGGTATTACACCGGCATCGGTTATGATATAGTAAATCAGGAAGCCTATCATAAATACAAACTGTATTGCAAATGAAATAAACTGGGAAATTGCAGTTGATATAGGCATAACAAGTCGGGGGAAATAGACTTTACTGAAAATTCCGGCATTATTAACAAATGTGTTTGCATTGCTTGTAATAGAGCCCGAAAACAAACCCCATACAACATTGCCACTTAAATAAAATATAAAGTTGGGAATGCCTTGAGCTCCTAGTCCGGCAACATTACCGAAAAAGATTGAATATACAACCGTGGTGAAGAACGGCTGAATAATTGCCCAAGCCGGTCCTAAAACAGTTTGCTTGTATTTAGCAACAAATTCTCTTCGAACCCAAAGAAAAATCAAGTCTTTGCATTTCACAAGACTTTTGAGATCAAAATTCACTTTGCTGTCTGCTTTGACCTCGGTCATCCAAGTTTGATTATCCATAAAATATCACCTGTTGTAGAGTTTATAAAATATTTTCATTCCCATAATTCGCAAATACAGTTTTATGGGGTTCATTCTCAGATTTCTTGCAATCTCAAAAAAGGAGATTTTTTTGGTAAACATATAATAATAATCCCGTATGGCTTGCCATTTCTTCAGCTTCTTGAGGTTTCCATATTTTATTGATTGATGAAGGTATAATCCGTATCCTTTTGGCGTGTTTTTAAATTTTTTTAGTCCTTGTTTTGTTAATCCGTCTTCAAGGTATTCGCAGAAATAAACAATTTCGTTGAAATATCGTAGCTTTAATCCTGCCGCACCGATTTCGTTCCAGACTACACTTTCCATTATAAAATTTTCTCCATCAAACTCAGGAAAGGGATATTTCTTTATTATTTCTGTATAGAAAACCTCAGCTTTATCTCCGTGTATTCCGAATTTTGAAGTTTCCAGATAGGTGATATCAATATAATCTCCATCAAATGTATAGCCAATAATTTTACTGCTATTATAACCTCTTAAACCGACAATTCCTGAAAACATCTTTTTTTCGAATTCTGGTATACTTTTTTCATATTTAACAATTGTTTCAAGAGAGTCTGCAGGCAAGCTGTCATCGGAGTCTACTATAAAAAACAATCTTCCAGAGGCAAGTTCTACGCCTTTGTTTATAGCCCTGTGTTTTCCGCCGTTTTCAACTTTTTTATAAGTAATTGGGAAAAAGTTTTCTTCAGACAAAATTTCAGTAAAAATATCGGATGTATTGTCTGTTGAACCGTCATCAATAACTATCCACTCGAAGTCAGTAAAAGTCTGAACTTTTAATGATTCATATAAATTCCTTATTATATAGGCACGGTTATATGTTGGCGTAAATATTGTGATTTCCAAATTATTACCACCTTATTTAATTGTTTTAGTAGAAATTTATTGCTCAAAAAGAGCAATTATTTCTTTAATAATTGTTTCTTCATCAAAATCCATATATCTTTCTTGGGATTTCAATTTTAATGATTCAAGTATTTCTTTGTTATCCAAAATGTTTTTAAGGCCGTTGTAAACACCCTCAGAGCTGTTATCCACCAATATACCGAACTCTCCGTCATTCAGAATTTCCGTCGGACCTGTGCAAGCTGTGCTTAAAACAGGAAGTCCGCAAGCCATTGCTTCAGGAATCACCAAGGCAAAACCCTCTCTGTATGAAGTAAGAACAAATAAATCTGCTTTTCTCATATAAGAATAAGGATTTGCTTGCATACCGGTAAAAATAACATTGTCCAGTTTGTTTTTTTTACAATATTCTTTCAGTTCGTTTTCATGTCTTCCGGCACCGACTACCCAAACATCAAAATCATATCCTTCTTCATTCAGTCTTTTAGTTGCAGAAAGTAGTCTGTCCTGACGTTTATCCGGGATTAATCGACCTACAGTAACAGTTGTAAATTTAGCTTTTTCTATGGGTATAGCTTCGTAACTTTTTTCTATTACTGATTCAGCGGGAATTAAATTGTAAACTGTTTTTGTTTTTTCTTCCAAACCGATTACTTCGTTGAAACTTTGCTTTGCTTTATAAGAAACACAAATAATGTTGTCCATCTTACTGTAAGCAGTTTTAGCTTCTTCAAGGTTATTAAACCAACTTGTAATGGATTTAGGATTGCAGAGTTTAAAGTCGGTATGTACCCACGCAAATTTTTTTGATCTCTTATTTGTTGAACCGCTTACAATTTTTATAGATGGACCTCTGTAAAAAGCTATTTCAACATCATATTTTTCTTTACCGACATAATATTTGTAAAGGTTTTTTGCTGAAGTTCTATGTTCCCAAGCAGCTTTCTTGTATTTAAAATATCTCTTAATATAAGGTAATTTACGCAATATCGGGAATTCTTTGCGTGGTTTATAAATGTAATGTATTTGGCGATTTAATTCAGGAACCAAGTTGTTTCTCTTATCATAGCAAAGAATAGTGATGTCATAGTCTTTTTTGCATAGAATGTTTGCAATATTGACTAACACTGTTTCCATACCGCCGCGGGTCAGTGATTCAGTAACAAATAATATCCTTTTTTTATTTGAAATTTTCATAATATTCCTTAAATGTATAACCTTCAAAATTTTTATTAATGTGTTTGAATAACACATCTAAGTTTTTATATAAATTTTCTATGGATTCATCATCAGCGAAAGAAGGACTTCCACCCGGCATAAATTCAGAAGAGTGAAGCATAAACATCAGATAATCTGTCTGACGTTCTTTAGTGATAATGTCTGTAAGATATAAAAGATCTTGCAAATTTTCTTTTGTGTTTTTGGGTCTTAACCAAAGCGGGCCGTAACCTTTTTTTGCTTCGCAAATTTTATTGATACTCTTTTTTATTCCACAGTTTTTCAGAGATCTCAACCTATGGTTTTCACGAATTGTGACTGGTATTTCAAGAATATTGGTATTCTCTATAATGTATGGAGTTTTTATATGTTCCGTGTAATCCGTTCCCCATGAGTGAGGACTTTGACCTGCTGCTTTTGTCCAATTAATCATAGGGGTTACAGAACAGTCAATTTTATAATTATGACTGTCAAGAATTTTAAAATATTCAGAATTAGTTGCCCATCTTCCTGCTCTGTGAGTAATAATATCTGTTTCAAAAGTGTTCTGAAGAAAATCTGTCAAAAAAGTAACTTTTCTGTCGATAATTTCCGTCGGATATTCAGTGATGAACGGAGCACCTGAAGGAACATCATTTCTGATTTCCAAAGCGTAGTCTGGAGGACTGTTCCAGGCATGCAAGTGCATCCCGATTTCACATTTGTTTTCGTGATTTTTCCTTTTGAAATACTCTGAAAAAAACGGATCACTTGCCATTTCATAATTTGTCAGATATGTTGGTTTGAACCCGTATTTTTCACAAAGCTCCTGAAATCGAGGAAGATATTTGGCATTTTCGGTTGTTATAGATTTTCCAACAGACCATCTCCAGAGATTATCTCCCTCGGTATCAATTGAAATAAGAAATTTTTTCATACAGAACTCCGTTTCGATAAGTGATTTATCACTTAATATCTCTGAGCTTTTTATATATGGGATTTTCGGTTAAGAAATTAATGAGCGGATTGATATATTTCTTTTTAAATGCTTGTTTACGTGTATAGTTTTTTGTGTATGCGAGGAGTTTTGCCGCCTTCTTTTCGTGAATCAATTCATAATATTTGCGATAAAGCGGGTTAAGCTTATCAACAGGAATATGACCGTAAAATCTTTCGCAGATAGGATCGTTCATTATCTCTTCAATAAGTTTTATTTTGGTTTTTTTATCGTTTGGGCACAAAGGCTTCATCTCATTTTCAATGCAATCTGTTGCAAAGAAGAATGCACGCAGATGCATCTGATCCATAAGATCCATTTCTTTGAAATTCTCTGTATCTTTGTAGAGAATTTCAATCAGATATGTGTAAAGCGGCCACATATTCTTGGTGTATCCTCTTGAAAGAGAATCGGAAACAACTCTGTTATGATAGAAGGGTTCATCGATATAATAAAAGTTTTTTGCCGCAAGCATAGCTTCGTATGTGAGCTGCAAATCCTGACTTCGTCGCAGTCTTCTGTCAAACTTTATGTTATTTTCATTGAGCATTTTTGATTTATAAATACGCATACAGTTTGACCAGCGTATTGCTCTTTTTCCGCCATCTTTAGAAATAAATGCAAGAGTTTTGGCCAGAACTTCATTTTTTATTTTGTCACGGTCGTACACTCCGACAGAAAGCTCACGGCTGAAGCGATGTCCGTTTTCGTTCTGAATGCAATTACAGAATACGACATCGGAATCATTGGATTTTGCGGCTTCGTACATTTTTTCATACATTTCAGGTTTAATCCAGTCATCCGAATCGACGAATCCAATGTATTCGCCGTTTGAATGTGCGATTCCGTCGGCTCTTGCAGCGGCAAGACCTTCATTCTCTTTATGATAATATGTAACACGGGAGTCAGAAAAATACTTTTGGCAGATGTTACTACTTCTGTCGGTTGAACCATCATCGATGAGGATGATTTCAATATCTTTGAGTGTTTGATTAACGATGCTGTCAAGGCATTGTTCAAGATATTTTTCAGCATTGTAAATCGGAACAATAACACTGACTTTAACCATTTATCAATTCCATCCATTTCTTAATAATTTTATCAACAGATTGTTCTTCGCGGATTTTTACGGAGTTTTGTGACAGTTTGGTTGAAAGGTCAGGATTTTCTGCAATCTTTTTCATTGCAAGATAAAGTTCGTGAGAATCGCCAACGGAAGTGAGCAGACCGTTTTCACCGTCTTTGATAACTGCTCTTGCTCCGCCTGCGGGGCAATCTGTGCAAACGCATGGCAGACCCATCGACATTGCTTCGAGCATTGAATTGGACATCCCTTCAAAATCAGATGATGAAACAAACATCGAGTAGTCTTTTATATATTCGTGAATGTCTTTTCGCGCAGGTAAAATGTGAATGCAATTTTCGCAATTGCAATGTTTGATATGTTCATTGACCGAATCAATATAACCTTCCGCATCATTTCCTACAGGATCACCGATGATATCGAGATCGTATTCAGGGAAATCTTTATGGAATTCAGCAAATGCATCGACAAGCATTATCAGATTTTTCTGCGCTGATATACGACAGAAGTTGACAATACGTTTTTGCCTTTCGCCGCAATATAGTTCGGGCAAATCGGGTTTAACAGGATTGAATATAACAGTTCCTTTAACGGGTGTGTTTTCAAGATACCATTTCTGCGCGTCGGGTGACTGGAAAACAAATCCATCGGCTTTGGGAAACTCTGTTTTCATAAAAGCTGCAACAGTTTTGCTGTCAGATGACTGTGCGGGGTCACCTCTTTCAGAAATGATAACTCTGTTAGTTCTGTTTTTCGCAAGCAGAGTGTGAAAGATTGAATCGTACAAAAAAACAACTGCAGATGCATTTTTATGGTTCTTGAAATATTTTTTCATCCATACAACCGAACGGTAGTTTCTTGAATAATATTTCAGAACGGAGGATTTATCTTTGAATCCAAGTTTTCCGATCAGCCTTGCACAAAGCATAAGGATTTTAGGTGAAAGACAATTAGTTTTTTGTGTTGCAGTTTCATCGGGGAGAGAAATTACGAGGACACGCTTATCAAATTCATACATGATAGCGTCAGACTTAGCTTGATAACATAAGATGAGAGAAACATTATTTTTTCTCTCTGCTGCAGCACGACTCAAAAGCGAAACTACTCTTTCTGCTCCGCCACCGCGCATTGAGTTTATAATAAATATAATTTCTTTTTTCATTTGTTCAGCAACCTTGATTTCAGTTTCCGATATTTTTTGTAAATGTGCTTATATAAAAAATGCAATTTTAATCTGAAGAACTTTTTTTGCGAAATAAAAGAGTATATTTCTCTGGACTTTTTGTTTTCATATGGATTGTATGTGTTATTCAACACATCTTCAGGTAACATGGAATTCCAATCATAATTCAACACTGATTTTCTTTCTTTTTTATCGACATTTTCGTAATATATCGAAAATGTATAAACAGTTTCGTTTAACCATCTTGCATTAAGTTTCTGACGATATTCTTTTGTGTCCATATTCCATTTAGGAAGATATTCCATAAATCGGTCATAGACATAAAGAATATTTTTTTTTGATATTGTTTCGGGTCTGAACGAACGGGATATGCTTGCATCGTTTGTTCGGTAATTATAGAGAGGTTCGTTTATATAAACAATTCTTTCTGTCGCAGTCAGCAGATGAATTGATCTGAATAAATCCTCTGCCATGTTTTTGTCGTAATAAAGACTGTAATCTGTGGGGTCTGTTTTAAGAATTTTTGTTTTCAGAGCTTTTGTCCATAACGAAGTAATGAAAGTGGTTGAAATTAACGCTTCATAAAGGACTTTTTTATTATCTTTTGCGAAGATTGTTTCGTTGGAAGCGAGTGTAGCTTTTCGTTCGGTTGTTTTGCCGTTTGAATAATAGCGGAAAGAATAAATCACCATATCCGGATCATCATTGCGCTCAATACAGTTGTTGACAGTTTTCAAAAGATTTGTTTCTACAAAATCATCCGAATCAACAAAGAGGGAATATTCTCCGTTTGCAACCCCAATTCCTGCCTGCCTTGCGGAAACAAGCCCCTCATTTTTCTTGTGAATAACCTTGATTTTATCGGGGTTGTTTTCTGCATATCTGTCGCAAATTACACCCGATGAATCTGTAGAACCGTCATCAACAAGGATGATTTCATATTCGCCTTTATAGGTCTGGTTGAGCAGAGATTCAACACACTGCTCAAGATATTTTTCAACATTGTATACGGGAACGAGTATGCTGAATTTCATTGCTTTCACCCCTCTAACAGAGCCTTCCATTGCTCTTTGTATTTCTCAAATTCGTGTGAGTAGTCGGTTGATTTAAGGTTATTTATTATTTCATCGAGTTTTTCTTTATCATTAATAAGTGCGATTATACTTTTGGCAATTGCTTCGGGTTTGATTTCACAAATCAAACCGTTTTTATTGTCTTCTACAAGTTTTTTACCGCCTACGGTTGCAGTTGTGATGACGGATTTGTTTAATCGGTGAGCTTCAGCAATTGTTAATCCCCAGGCTTCCTCGTATGATGGCTGAACATAGATGTTACAAGTTGCCATATAGGGATATGGATTTTTCTGCATTCCGGTAATGATGATATTATTTTCAAGTCCGTATTCTGCAATCTTCTTTTCAAGATTGTTTCTTTCGGGACCATCACCAACAAAATACCAGAGGAACTCGATTCCTTTTTCTTTGAGGATTCTTGCGCTTTCAACAGCAAGGTCAAATCCTTTTACTGGAGCAAATCTTCCGCAAGAGCATAAAACCGTTTTATTATCAAGAGTTGCGATGCTTTTTTCTGATGCTTGTTTTTTCAGAGAATCGGCATCGACAAAATTTTCAACAATCGATATTTTTCCCTCAAGGCACAGATACCACTCCGAAATCAACTCTGTCAATCCGTCGTGAACGGCAGCGGCTTTGTTAAATTTAGATATAAATTTTTTGTGCACCTCGGGAAGGTCGTTGGTGCTTGTGTGAAAAAAGATTATTTTTTCATCTGCATTTATATAATCTGCAACAAAATAAGCAGGGTAGCCGTTTGCATAGGCTATGGCTGTATCGAATTTTTTGTCAGAAAAAAAGGTTTTGTGTTCATATTTCATGCAATATGAGTTTATCAACTCACTAAGATCTTTTTTTGCCTTTTCTGCATTTTGTTTTCTGCCGGTTAATTTGTATATTTCAATTAACATTTGAAGCCAAATGGCACGAGGTTTTCTGTAATATTTATTGGTATCGTTATTGATTATCACAGTTGCTCTTTTATCAATAAGAGGTAGGAGGTCTTTTCTGTTTTTGCGAAGATAGACCGTGACATCATACTTGTCATAATCAATCGCTTTAAGAGCGGAAATCAGAGTTTTCTGAATACCGCCTATGGTAAGATGATTGATTACAAAAAGCAACTGTTTCTTCATTTATAACAGCTCCATCCATTTTTTTGCCGTGTTTTCGAGTGAGAGATTGTTTCTGGTTTCTGCGGCATTTATTGAAAGCTTATCCGCGAAAGCTTTGTTACTTGCGATCTTCTTCATTGCTTCGCACATTTCTTCTGCGTTGCCGACCTGAGTAAGAATACCGTTTTCATTATTGTTTATAACTGCATTTGCTCCACCGATAGGGCAGTCGGTGCAGATAACGGGCATACCGATTGCCATTGCTTCAAGCATCGCGTTGGACATACCTTCATAATCCGATGAATTGACATACATAGCATCGCGGATAATAAGGCTGTGAACCTCTGTACTGAAAGGTAAAAAGTCAATATATTCAGCAATGCCAAGCTTATTTGCAAGAGCTTTTGTTTCAGCGAGTGAAGCTCTATCGTCATCATTCTGGGGTTCACCGATAATTTTTAATCTGTAATCGCTAAATTCTTTGCGAAATTCTGCAAATGCTTCAACAAGCACGGGTAGATTTTTCTGCCTTGAAATTCTACAGAATGTGGTTACATATTTTTCTCTTTCACCGTGATACGGCTCAGGAAGTTTATCGTTTATGGGATTAAATATAACAGTTCCCTTTTTGGAAATGTTTTCGGGATAAGCTGCCTTTGCGTCATTTGTCTGAAAAACAACCGTTTCGGCACGATGATAGTATTTTTTGATGAAGTTATATCCGTAACGTTTTTTTAAGAGTCTTTTTGGGTCTCCTCTTTCTGATATCACAACTTTGTTGGACAGATTTTTGGCGGCAAGAAGTGTCATTGGAACAGAAGGTTGAAGAAAGGATATAACTTTTGTTTCAGGCTCTTTTTTGAGTTTTTCTTTCAACACTTTGATTTCTCTGTGATATTGAGAAAAGAATGAAAGATAAGCAAAAAAGGCAGGTACAGGTATCCCGAACAGTTCAAAAGGTTTGCAGAGGAGTGATGAAATCAATTCCAGTATTTTAAAAATTATGTTGTTTTTTTTACAACTGTAAATAGATGTTACGGGAATGTCCAGGTTAAGGTCACGGTTTATTATATCTTCTGTTTTTGAAGACGTGAGCAAAAATTCGCAGTCGTACCCGTTACGATTGAATTCGTTGAGAAGCAGGGATGCAACTCTTTCTGCACCTCCGCCTTTCATAACAGGCATAACCATCAGAATTTTTTTGTTACTGCTCATTTTGTTCCTTTCAGCAGTCTTCCGACTGTTTTATCAAATATTTTATAAATAAACCAGAATGCTTTTCCATAGCAACGCATTTTCAGAGTTGTGTTGCCGAAGGCTTTGTTTTCCAGAATGTTTTTCCTAAATTTTGCAAGCTCTTTTTTACAAAGATTTTTATCGGATTTGCTGAGCTTTTCATAAACATTGAAAACATTGAATGCACATCGAGAAAGATAGTTATAAATTTCAGCAGGGACATCATTTCTAAATGTGTCGCATGTAAACCTTATATTGATTTCACAAACATCCATGCAACCGGTAAAATGCTTTTTGGTTTTAGATGATGTCATTATTGAGTTTTTACGGTATCTGCGGTAATAGAGTGCGTCATTACATTGTGAAACTACCGCAGCTAAGCAGAGCGCATGATAAGTGAAAACCATGTCCTCATGTAAAATGCCCGGCACGAATGTTAATTTGTTATTGCCAACGAAGTTCTTTTTGAACATCATTAGATAAACCGCACTGTGAAATTCCTTGTTTTCAGTCATCTGACAAAAAATGTTAAGACCGCAATCTGTTTGATATTTATTTTTTCGGATGTAGTTTTGATTAACAGTAAAATCATCTGTATCCGCAAAAGAAACAGCATCAAAGAAAACTATATCGCTGTTATCTTTTTCAGCAATTGAGAGAAGAAATTCAAACGTGTTTTCAGTAATGTAATCATCGCTGTCAAGAAAGTAAACATAATCACCGTTTGCTTCGGATAATCCCGTATTTCTTGCAACTGAGAGTCCGCCGTTTTTTTGATGAATAACGGTGATGCGATCATCTTTTCCGATATATTCATCGCATATCTGACCCGACGAATCTGTAGACCCGTCGTCGACGAGGATAATTTCAAATGTCTGATATGTTTGATTAAGAACGCTGTCAACGCATTCGCGCAAATATTCTTCAACGTTATAAACGGGGATTATTACGCTTATGAGAGCCTGATTTTCCATTATCTCATCTCAATCTTTCTTTAATAACGATTAAAACTGTTGCAATGAATTTCTTAATTTCGGAAACGAGTCCGTAGGAATAATGCTTCTTCATTATTTTCTGAATTCTGCTGTCGATGTCAATATCGGTCAGAACGGGATTTTCGATTGCCTTTGACAAATCGACACGCATTTTATCTGCATCATCGGATTTGCTGTGCACACCGGATTCGTCGCATCCGATGTTGCTGTTATATGAAAATCTCGGATAAACCGTAAGAAGATTATTTTTAACAAGATGCGCACCGAAACGGACAGACCACGAGCTTCCGTTTCCTTTTGTCTGACGGTAAAGTCGCATAAATCTGTCGCTGCCATTAGAGTTGAGTCGGCGGATGAGTGCGGGGGATTTATAGAAATCTTTTATGTCTTTAAGTTCCCAGTCAACTCCATTCCAACGGTCTTTCCATGTTGCCCACGTCCAGCTGCATGAGCGGTGTGCGGCAAAAACATCGTTTTTATAATCATCGGGCAGGTCAATCATAGGAGTATATCCTGCGACCGAACCGATTTTTTTGTTGTTTTTATAGTAATCAAGAGCCTTGTTCATATAGCCGAGGAATAAAGGTGAAACCTTGCAGTCATCCTCAACAACAATTGCCTTGCCGTACTTGTTGATGACTTGAGTAACGCCTGCGATAACAGAAGCGGCAAGTCCTTTGTTGACGGGACTTTCGGTAACGGTAACAGATTTGAAATCACCCGCGTCCTTTATCGCTGCAACTGCGGCACGCACTTCGTTGACCTTATCCTTGCCCGCATCATTTTTTGCACCGTCCGAAAATATGAAAAGCTCGGATTCCTTGGCTTCTTTGCAGGCGGCAAGGGCATGATATGTTTCAATAAAATGATCGGCACGGTTATATACAAATATTATAATCGGTGCGTAACTCATATTATTTCTCCTTCAATATGTCTGTATATGCATCTATAAGCATCTGTGCGTTTCTTTCGGCATCGTGAGTGATTCTTGCTTTTTTCTTGGCCGCTTCGGAAAGTGAAAGAGCAAGCTCATCGCTGTCGAAAATACGTTTTAAGTTCCATGCAAGGAGCTTGGGGTCGTCATTTCTGTAAAAAAGAGCTTCTTTGCCGTCCTCTGCCATATCCGATGCACCGCCGACATAAGCCGAAACGCAGGGCGTGCCCACCATCATGGCTTCGCCAAGAGTGTTGGGACTGTTTTCTATGGTTGAGCATAAAATGTATGCATTGACTTTTGAGAGTTTTTCAGCAACCTGATGTGCTTTGAGCGGACCCGTGAATTCGATATGGTCCTGCACGCCGAGATCACACACGAGTTTTTTGAGGTATGATGCGTATCCTTTTTTGAGGATGGAACGCTTGTCGTTTTCCTGATAAGGCTTATATCCTGCAACATACACCTTGATATCGGGATATTCTCTTATCAGATAGGGGAGTGCCATAACAACAAAGTGGACACCTTTGAGCGCACTGTAGCCGTTGCCGACATAAACCGAGTGGCGTTCCATTTTGTCAATATCCCACTTCTCATCGTAGAAAGGAGCTCGCAGAATACGGCTGCAGGGATAGTATTTTGCATTGGGGTTTATTGCATAGGAATGTGCTTTGTCCCAGGTTGTTCTGCCGAGAATGTAGTCGGCATTTTCTATTATTTCCTTTTCGGATTTCATGCGGGGCTTATACCATTTTGTTTTACGAAGGTGCATAATCCAGCCTGAGAAAATCTCAGTCAGGGATTTTGAAAACATCATGTCGTCAATCTGAAGCTGACCGCATTGATAAACATACTGACCGTTGAGTATTCCCTGAAGAGAAACAACAGCGGGGATATTGTGCTTTTTTGCAGTTAATTGCATTGCTCTTGCATGAAGGAATTCGGTACCTTCGATATTGATTATATCGGGATTAAAGTCTGAAACTATATTTTCGCATTTTTCTTCAAGTTCAGTCAGAGTTGTTGAAGATGTATAGTGTAAGCTGAAATAAGTCACACCGTCTATTGTTTCACAGAAATCAAGTTTTTCTTCGCATTTGCAGACTATGCCAAGCTCAATGTCATTGTTTTTGCTCAGCTGCTCTGCCATCGATTCAACCCACCCGCCGAGCACCTCGGAGGTTTTTCCGAGTTTAACCGAAACTGCGGCAGGGATTAAATTTACTGTCCATAATACTTTCATGTTCTTTCGGCTCCGGTCCATTTTATAATATCTTCAAATAACAGAGATGCAACAATCAGGATCATACAGGTGAACGAATAGTTGAATGAGTCGAGCAAGGATACGAACATCAGAGTTACGAATGTTGCATTTGCGGTTGAGAGGATAAATTGATTGTTATAATGATGTTTGTAATGGAGAGGAACATGATAAAACATCATTGCAAAAGCATATCCGCCAATCCATCCGTATTTTGATGTAATATCCAGAAGTGCGGAATGTCCGCCTCCGCTTTCACGCCAGAGTGAGCCGATAATGGGATATCTCACCATATTAATAAGGCTGGCGGAATACGCATCGATTCTGACCTGAATTGAGTCTCCTGTAACACCGGTTTCAGATGTAGAAACAAGGTCATTTACCTTTCTCGCAACAGCCGTTCCGTCGAATGTTTCAAGTATCCATTCTCTGAATGATGGAATATACAGTATAGCTGCCATAATTCCGACGAACGCAAGAATTGTAACGATAAATGCAGGGAGGATATTTTTACCTTTGTAGAAAAGAAGAAGAATAAGTCCTATGGAACTTGCGAAAAGAGCGATTGAATAACCTGCAAGCTCAATAACTCTTAAATATGTGTAAGCCCATGCAACACCAACAGCAAAGAATAACTTGTTGTTTTTGAACGCTTTGATTATCCACGCAACGATAAGCGGAGAAATACAAACCTGGGGGTATATCAGACTGTAACCGCCTATGCCTTGTTTAAGAAATGCATAGGTAGTTTCATCGTCACGAACAAGAAGTCTTGCAATTGTATGGTCTTCAATAAGAATACTGAATGTTTTATAGTTCCATATGGACAGAAGAATTAGCACAATCGGTACTATTCCGTAAAGCTCATCCCATTTATCGTCATAGAAATAAGTCATCATAAAACAAATTACAAGCATTATCAACGCAATTTGTTTAATAAGTGCAGAAAGGTCATATTTTTCAAAATAGATAACAATCATAACCGCTATCAGGAATAAAATTGCGCCGACTTGTTCTTTTCCGAGCGATATGGGGCTTTCTCTTATGAACCATATTGCAACCCATAGAACTGCACAAGCAAGTGCAGCGATTCGGTAAATTGTGTCAACCTGAAGAGGAGGGGAAACAGTCCATATGATAAGATATAACACGGCTATTTTCTGGATAAAACCTAACGAAAGCACGTTTTTGAACATAATCTCCCTCCTTCATAGTTTTTGTTTTATTTCAGCCAGTTTTCTGTTGACTGAATAAAAGTTTCATAATGGAATGTATTGTTAAGATTTTTTTGCTGTGTTTTGTTATCAATCTGATAAAGCATGGCTTCGGATATCTCTTCGGTTGTCATTTCTTTCAGAAGACTGCCTCTGCCGCTTTTTTGGATGTATTCACCGACATCGCTGACATCGGTTGTTATGATCGGCACACCGCAGGTGTAACTTTCCGCAAATTTGGTGGGAAATCCCGCATTGTTGCGCTTGTCTGAGCGTCTTATGAATATATAACAATCGCATCCGAGCACATATTTTATTGTTTCTTCGTGCGAAAGTCTTCCCATAAACGTGATTTTGTTACGCACATTTTTGGGGATGTAAAAATCAGGATAAATTTTGTTGAAATCACTTTCCGTGATTCCGATTATACGCAGAAGAGTGTGCTTTTTATTTATATTGCAGAATGCCTCAACAACTTTATCGAGGCTCTCTTTTTTGCCGTCGGGAATGCCCGCAAAGCAGAATTCAAAAACACCCTCGTGTGATTCGGGAATTTGATGCCAGATATCGTCTTTGGTATCAACAAGAGGGGGAAGAACAAGCAAATTTTTATTGCTTTTATATTTCTTCTCCATCATTTTGCTGATGGCAATCATTCCGTCGGCAACCTTATGAGCGAAATTGCTTATGAGCATTTCATCAAAAGCCTTGAAAATTCTTTTGGGCAATGAACCGTCGGTATCTTTTGTCCATTCCGTGCAGTCATAACAGACCACAATGTTTCTCTTTGAAAAAACTTTTTTTGCTTTCATAAGAGTGAACATCGGCACATTGTAGAGAATTATTCTGCACACATAGTCATATTTTTCGATAACGGATTCGATATGCTCAACGCTTATCATATGTTTCAGCCATTGTTTGGTTGATTTCGGATGAGCGTGTTCAAACATATTTTCGCATCCTTCAACGGGTCTTAATCCGTCAAAAGAATCATCCGACGCACCTATAAAAACGGTTTTATATCCGAGCTTATCAAATATCTTGCCGTTTGAAACAACTCTGTTTGCAGATGCGCTTTTATCGGGCAGACTGAATCCGCCGTAATAAATTATTGTACCTTTGCTCATAAATTTTCCTTGTACCACTCAATAGCGGCTTCAATTCCTCTTTCAAAGCTCCAGTCGGGGTCATAGCCGAGAAGTTCTTTTGCTTTGGAAATGTCTGCGTTACTGTGTTTGATATCACCTGCTCGGTCGGGACCGAAATTCGGCTCGATATCAACACCCAGTGCTTTTGTAAGGCCGTAATAAATATCAATGAGATATTCTCTGCCGCCGTAAGCAATGTTGAATGCTTCGCCTGCGGCTTCGTGGGGAGCAAGGCAAGCCTTGAGATTTGCCTCGATAACATTTTCGATATATGTGAAGTCACGGCTCTGCTTACCGTCACCGTTGATGGTGGGAGTTTCGCCGTTGATAAGCATCTTGATGAATTTGGGGATAACTGCGGCATATGCGCCGTCGGGAGTCTGACGTCTGCCGAAAACGTTGAAATAACGCATTCCGTAGGTGTCAAGACCATAATGTCTTGTGTACTGCTTTGCCCATTCTTCGTCACATCTCTTTGTGAGCGCATAGGGTGAGAGAAGATTACCTTCTCTGCCTTCTTTCTTCGGAAGATTGGGTTCATCGCCGTAAACCGAGGATGATGAAGCGTAAACAAACTTTTTAACATTATTCTGTCTTGCGGCTTCAAGCATATTGAGAGTGCCGCTGATGTTATTTGCACAGTAGAAAAGAGGCATTTCGATGCTTCTGGGAACGCTTCCCCATGCCGCCTGATTAAGAACGTAGTCGACGCCCTCGCAAGCTTTCATGCACACATCAAAGTCCTTAATGTCACCCTTCATAAATTCATAGTTTGGATTTTTTGCGAAAAGGTCGACATTTTTCTGTGAGCCTGTTGATAAATCGTCAAGGCAACGGACTCTGTAACCCATTTCAAGAATGGCTTCGCAGAGGTTTGAACCGATAAAGCCCGCACCGCCCGTTACAAGGAAAAGTGAGTTTTCGGGAAAAACGAGATGTCTGTAACCCATTTGTTAAAGCCTCCAGTACTGATAGCCTGCTTCAGCATAAGTCTTTCTGTCAAGAACACCCTTGACATCAACGAGAACTTTACCTGAATTTTCGCCGTTTGCAAACATTGCATCGATATCGCTCATTGAGAAGTTCATAAATTCTGTGTGACCGACTGCGATAATAACAGCATCCATATCTTTAACTGTATTGATATCAACGAATTCGATTCCGTAGTGCTGTTTGCCTTCTTCGGCATCGGCAACGGGGTCAGCAACAACAGGAGTGATACCGTATTCGCCGAGCTCATTTATAATATCAATAACTCTTGTGTTTCTTGTGTCGGGGCAGTTTTCCTTGAATGTGAAGCCGAGGATCGCAACCTTTGCATCTCTGACGTTCTTGCCTGCGGAGATGAGCTTTTTAACAACGTTTTCAGCAACATATTTGCCCATATCGTCGTTGATTCTTCTGCCTGCAAGGATTACCTGGCTATGGTAGCCGATCTGCTCTGCTTTATATGTTAGATAATAGGGGTCAACGCCGATGCAATGTCCGCCTACAAGACCGGGGAAGAATTTGAGGAAATTCCACTTTGTGCCTGCAGCTTCAAGAACGGCCTTTGTATCAATGCCCATCTTGTTGAAGATGATTGAAAGCTCATTCATGAAAGCGATGTTGATATCGCGCTGGCTGTTTTCGATAACCTTTGCGGCTTCGGCAACCTTGATGCTTTCTGCACGATGAACGCCTGCTTCAACAACAAGTTCATAAACTTTTGCAACAACATCGAGAGTTTCTTCGTCCATACCCGAAACGATTTTTACGATGGTTTCAAGTCTGTGCACCTTATCGCCGGGATTGATTCTTTCGGGTGAATAACCGATTTTGAAATCAACGCCGCATTTGAGACCCGATTCCTTTTCAAGAATGGGAACGCAAACATCCTCGGTAACTCCGGGATAAACAGTTGATTCAAAAACAACGATTGAACCCTTTGTGAGGTTTCTGCCGAGAATACGGCTTGCGCCTTCAACGGGAGAAAGGTCGGGAGTGTGGTCATCGTTAACGGGAGTGGGAACGGCAACAATGTGGAACTTTGCTTCGCGAAGTTTAGCTTCATCCGAAGTGAACTCAACCGTTGTGTTCTTTATTGCTTCATCGCCTACTTCGAGAGTGGGGTCGATGCCGCTTTTGTAAAGCTCGATTTTCTTTGCATTGAGATCATAGCCGATAACTTCAACTTTCTTTGCAAATGCAACGGCAATAGGCATACCGACATAGCCGAGACCTACGAGTGAAATTTTTTCTTCTTTAGCAACTATTTTTTCATAAAGGTTATT
Source organism: Acutalibacteraceae bacterium (assembly GCA_045535475.1). Lineage (GTDB taxonomy): Bacteria > Bacillota > Clostridia > Oscillospirales > Acutalibacteraceae > CAG-177. The sequence continues at coordinate 19,026 of JAZSLR010000090.1, forward strand.
AAACATAATTATCATTCCTTATCTGCAAAGACTGTTTATTTTTTCGAGATATGCTTCAATAACTTTTTCACGCGAGAAATTTTCTTTTATATATTCTCTGCCCTTTTCGCCCATCGATTTTCTTTCATCATTGGGAAGGGAGAGGAACTTCTTGATTTGTGAGCAGAGAGCATCAACATCTCCGCCGTGATAGATGAATCCCGTTTCGCCGTCAATGAATGTTTCCTGACATCCGGGATTGTCTGTTGAAATAATGGGTCTGCCGCTCGATGCGCTTTCAAGCAGAACATTGCTCATTCCCTCGCCGTAGGTTGAGGGGTGAATTGTTGCGTGTGAAGCGGTTACAAAGGGTTTTATGTCTTTCAGACTGCCTCTGTATTTAACGATATCCTTTTCTTCAAGCTCTGCGAGAATGTCTTTATAATGCATCTCCGTAGGCTCGATGAATCCGAGCATATTGAACTCGGTGTTCGGATATTCCGCTTTAATTCTCTTTGCGGCTTCCATATAGTCGTCAACACCTTTGTCGTGCAGGATTCTGCCGATGTAGTTGAAAACGACTTTTTCTCCTTCTTTTCCGTTTCCTCCGTCGGGGTACGGCTGAAGAGGATATCTGTCTGTATTAACGCCCGAGCCGGGGATAAGCTTATGCTCGCCCTTGATCATACCTGTTTCCTCGGCAAGCTTCATATTTGTTGAATTCTGGAACATAACACAAGCCGAGCGTCTGAATGCAAATTTGAAAAGCGACATTATTAGCTTCTGCTTCAGTCCGCTTTCGTTAAGGACACTTCCGAATCCCGTAACGTTGCTGATAACGGGGATTCCGAGTAAAAACGCGGCAAGTCCTGCATAGACGTTGGGTTTTGCTGTGTATGTAAGCACAACCGACGGTTTGTTTTTTGCGAAAAGTCTGAAATAATGGATGAAAAGCTTTAAATCGGCAACGATGTTTGTGCCTCTTCTGTCTATAACGGGGTCGTCATAGCGGTATTGAAGGTGTGTCATCAGTTCGAACTTTTCACCGTAGGGGCACGAAATAAGCATTTCATAGCCTGCGTCGATAATTGATTCGATAAGTTCTTTTCTGAAGCAATAAATATCATCGTTATCGTTTGTAAGCAGGGCAACAAGAGGTTTGTTTATTTTTTTCATTTTTATGTCCTCATCATCTGAATACCGCAAGAACGGTCAGAACCATAACTTTTATATCGTCGATAAAACTGAAGCTGTTGATAGCGGCAAGGTTGTATTTCATTTTATCGGGAAGGACAACCTCAAGATATGTTTTTTCAACATCTTCAGCGGCATCAAGAAGCTCGTTTTCGTCTTTGTAATAGATGCTTGCTTCCGAGGTGATACCTGCGGGAAGAAGAAGGGTTGCCATCATTTCGGGAGTGTATTTTTCAACATATTTGGGGACTTCGGGGCGTGTGCCGACGAAAGTCATTGTGCCTCTGAACACATCGATGAGCTGGCTGAGCTCGTCGAGCTTATATTTTCTGATAATTTTACCCGTTTTTGTGATTCTTGAATCTCCGCCGACTGTCAGAAGCGAGCCTTTGTCTGCATCGGTCACCATTGAACGGAATTTGAATATCTTAAATTTCTTGCCGTATTGCGTAACTCTTGTCTGACGGTAGAAAACGGGGCCTTTGGAGTCGAGCTTGATTGCGATTGCGAGAATGAGAAACACGGGAGAAAGAAAAAGGAGCAAAACAGAAGAAACCGTTATGTCAAACAGTCTTTTCAAAACAAGGCTTAATTTTCTTTTCTGCAGAATATCATAATACACTCTGACTTCGGGTATCTGCATTTCTGCGGGAAGGTCCTCCCATTTTCGCAATATCATAAACATCTTCCTCAGATATATTTTTTGACAATTTCAGCAAAATTTTCACAGACGGTTTTTACATTTTCGTCTGAAAGCTTTGTGTGCAGGGGAAGGGTGATTTCGTTTTTGAAAAGGTTGTGTGCGTTGGGGAAATCCGCAACGTCATAACCGAGATTATTATAAGCCGTCATCATCGGAAGAGGCTTGTAGTGAACATTACAAGCGATTCCTCTCTCTGCCATTTCGCTTATGATTTCATTTCTTGTTTCTTCGGTTATACCGGGAATTCTTGTTATGTAAAGATGACCCGAACCCGAATGGTTTTCACCGTAATGGTCAAGATGAATTATGCCGAGTGAATCGCACATATCATCATATTTTGCAATGATTTCCTTTCTTCTTTCGAGAAGAGAAGGATATCTTTCAAGTTGTTTCAAACCGATTGCGGCGGTGATATCAGTCATGTTGCATTTATACCACGGTCCGACGATGTCATATTCCCATGCACCAGCCTTTGTCTTTGCAAGTGCGTCTTTTGACTGACCGTGAAGACTGTAAAGCATATATTTGTTATACAGTTCGTCATCGTCAATGCCGTCAATCTTTCTCCAGGTTGCGGCGCCGCCCTCGGCAGTAGTGAGATTCTTTACCGCGTGGAAAGAGAACGAAGTAAAATCGGCAATCTGACCCGCATTTTTTCCGTTTCTTGTTGCACCGAGCGCGTGTGCGCAGTCGGCAACAACCGCAACTCTGCCCAGAGCACGCTGAATATCGTTGCAGGGAGTGAAAAGATGCTTTTTATTCTGAACAGCGGCAAATATTCTGTCATAATCGCAGACAATTCCTGCAAGGTCAACGGGAATAACGGCTTTTGTCTTTTCGTTTATAGCCGCTTCCATAAGATCATAGTCCATCTCAAGGGAATCGGGTTTACTGTCAACAAACACAACCTTTGCTCCGACGTGAATTGCCGCAGCGGCGGATGCGGTATATGTGTATGCAGGCACAATGACTTCATCGCCTGCGCCGATTCCGAGTAGGCGAAGGTTAAGCTCAAGCGCCGCAGTTGCGGAGTTGAGGCAGGCAACCTTTTCAGTGCCGCAGTATGAGGCAAGTCTGCGTTCAAATTTCTTTGTCCTCGGTCCGGTTGTTATCCAGCCCGAGCGAAGTGCTTCGCAGACTTCGTTTATTTCTGCCTCCGTAATATCGGGAGGACTGAAATATATGTTTTCCATAACTTAACCTCTTTCTCATTTTTCGGTTTTGTATGTGGGAACCATTTCTTTGACTTTTTCTGTAATTGTGCTGCTGTTTTCATATGCAGCAATCATAAGCTCTTCAAGCTGTTCCTGAAATAAATCCGTATCGAAGTGGATGGGGTTACCGATATGAATAAGTTTATTGGCAGTGGTTTTGAGACCTTCCTCTGCCATCAGTTTCTCTTCATAAAGCTTTTCGCCGGGGCGTAAGCCTGTGTATTCGATTTTGATGTCAACATCGGGCTTGAGTCCCGAGAGTTTGATGAGATTTCGGGCGAGCGTGTCAATCTTAACAGGTGAACCCATATCAAGCACGAAGATTTCGCCGCCTTTAGCATCTGCACCTGCAAGAAGAACGAGCGAAACTGCTTCGGGGATAGTCATAAAGTAACGGATTATTTCGGGATGGGTAACCGTTACGGGACCGCCGTTTGCGATTTGCTTTTTGAAAAGCGGAACAACCGAACCGTTAGAGCCGAGGACGTTGCCGAATCTGACCGCAACAAATTCTGTTTTAACATTTTCGGGAACACTGCAGGAACAAGCATTGCCGTCGTCTTCAGAATGGGTGAACATTCTGGGGATTTCGTGGTGACGGTTTTCTTTGATTTTCTGGTCAAATGCCTGAACAACCATTTCGCAAAGACGTTTGCTTGCGCCCATGATGTTTGTGGGGTTTACAGCCTTGTCTGTGCTGATAAGCACGAATCGGCTGCAGTTATTGACCATTGCGGCATAGGCTGTTTTATATGTACCGATAACATTGTTTTTGATTGCTTCGCAGGGGCTGTCTTCCATCAAAGGCACGTGTTTATGAGCCGCCGCGTGGTAAACAATGTCAGGCTTGAATTGTTTGAAGATAAAGTCGAGTCGTCTTGAATCGCGAACCGAACCTATGAGTACCTCGAGATTGAGTTCGGGATATTTATCCTTAAGTTCCTGCTGGATTGCGTATGCGTTGTTTTCATAAATATCAAAAATGATAAGTGTTTTGGGATTGTGAGCCGCAACCTGACGGCAAAGTTCGCTTCCGATAGAGCCGCCGCCACCGGTGACAAGAATTGTCTTTCCCTCAATGAGATTATAAACCTCTTTCATATCGGTGCTGATGGGGTCTCTGCCGAGCAGATCCTCAACCGAAACGTCTTTGAGGGCACTTGCGGTGATTCCGCTGTTGACGAACTGATAAAAATCGGGAAGAGTTTTTGTTTCGCATCCCGTCTCTTTGCAGATTTCAATGATTTCTCTTATTGATTCTTTTGATGCGCTGGGCATTGCGATATAAATTCTGTCAACTTTATATTTTTCAACGCTTCCGAAGATATCTCCGCGTCCGCCTACAATCTGAACACCGTCAAAATACCTGTTCTGCTTGTTGGGGTCGTCGTCAATAAGGCAAACAACGCGGTCTGTGTTTGCACGTGTTTTCTGAATGTTCTCGAGAAGCATTCTTCCCGCGTCACCCGCACCGATAATCATAACCTTGTGATATGTTTTTGTTTCAGTATCTGTGCCGAAAAGCTGGGGCATTGCGGTGAAAATTCTGTAAGAAAATCTTGATGCAAGCAGTAAAAGCACCTGGAAGCAGGAACCCCAGAGATAATAGGATATCGGCATTTTGCCGAAAATAACCGTTATCAGAATTATGTGGACTATCGAGGCAGCGGCACTTCCCAATGCTGTTCTCATAAGCTCACGCACGCTGACATATTCCCAGATGCTGTGATACATACGGGCAAAGTAGAAAATAGCGAGGCTGATAACCGTATAGATCGGAATGAAATATACATAAGGATCAAGAAATTCAACGGGAATTCCCGTGAAAACGCCGTCGTAGCGTATCCATAAAGCGACAAAATACGAGATGTTGATTGCCATAACATCAAAAGCCATCAGAAAGATAGCCTTGATTTGCCAGGTTTCAATATGAAATTTTCTTTTACCGGAGGAATTCTTCGATAACTTCAAATCAATCAAATCCTTTTATTGTTTTGTTTCTTTTGATTTTTTTCGACTTTTCTTTTTCTTGTGCTTATGATCTTCGCCGTAACCGTAACCGTAGCCGTAGCCATAACCATAGCCGTATTTACCGTAACCGTATTTACCATAACCGTAGCCATATCCGTAACCGTAATAGCCATAGCCTGAGAAGCCTTGAACGGTTCCGTTAAGAACACAGCCGAGAATGCGGATGTCGGTAGCCATAAGGCTGTCGAGAGTGCTTTTTACTCTTGAAATTCTGACTGCATCCTGATATGTCACAAAGATTGCGGCATCTGAATACTGCGCAATAAACAGAGCATCGGAAATAAGTCCGCAGGGAGGAGTATCAACAAGGATATAATCATATGAATCCCTGAGTCTTTCAAACATCTGCTTTATATTGCCCGAGCTGAAATATCCGCTCTGCTCTTCTTCTGCGGGAGTGGGAACAAGAAGATGAAGCTTGTATTTTTCAAGATATGCGATTTTGTAAAGATCGGTAACGGTTTCATATTCGATGTTTTCGGGGTCAATTCCGAGAAGGGGAGCGATGCTCGGATGACGGATATCTGCATCAACAAGAAGAATGTTCTTGCTGTGATCTGCAAGTGCAATTGCAAGGTTTGTAGCAATTGTTGTTTTGCCTTCTCCGGGAACGGAGCTTGTTGTCATAATAATCTTTTCATTCTCGTTAAGAGAAGAAACGAAAACATTTCTCAGCACACGGAAAGATTCGGGGAATCCGCTTCCGATATCGGGATTGGTGAAAAGAAGCGACTTGTCACCGGGCATAGCTCGTTTCTTAAATGTAACCTGGGGAATAACCGCGAGAGAATCAAGATTGAGCTGATTTTTAATATCAGTCTTTGTTTTGACTGTTCTTCTCTGGATAATATAAATGAATATAAACAGCACTCCGAAGAAAATACCGATAATTGCGCCTTTGACGGCTTCGTTAAAATAATTGACGGTGTTTGAGGGCGCGGTCGCAACCACGGGTTGCTTGAGGATTTCAAAGGTTATATTACCGACAACGTATTTCGCAACTGACGGATAGTTTTCAAGCGCTGAAACCAGAACATCATATGTCAGCTGAGGGTCTTTGCCGCTTGCAGTAAGAGTAAACATATTTGTGCCGGATACCGCCGATGCGCTGACTTTCGCAGGCAAGGACGGAAGTCCGAGGTCCTCGCATACTGCTTCTGTAAGAAGATTACAGTTCAGGATATAAGGGAATGTTGACGAAAGCAAAGATGCTGTGGTTGAGTCATAATAAAACGAGTAAACCGAAACACCGGTGATTGCACCGACTGCGTTCTGTGTATTGACTGTAAGCGTTACGCTTGACTGATATTCCGGAACATAGTTGATTTTCTGATTCACCGCGCTGTAACCGCCGAATAATACTGCAGCAGCAACGCAGACCCACCAGAATCTTTGAAGCGCTTTAATGATATCGTTAAGATAAACCGTAACAAAAACATCTTTTATATTTTCAGTTGTCTGATTGTTTTTCGAGGTCTGATTCATTTTCAAATCTTTCTTTCAATGTAATTTTTAGGAATCTTGCTGTTCGGTTGTTTCTGTTATGCTATTTTCGAATACGGCATCGGGACTTTCTTGGACAGTCTGAACTGCGCCGTCATTCTCTTCAGGAAGAGGTTCAATGTCATATTTCGGTGCGGGATATTTTCCGTAGTGACCGTAATGAGAATGTTTGCCGTATCTGTATCCGCCGTAGCGGTTGCTTTCGTCATTACCTGTGAAGCTGAAGGGAAGAACATTCATATGAACATCATTGAGAATGCAACCTGCAAGGTTTGAGCTGATTTTACTGATTGTTGAAATAGAGTCATTCAGAACGTTTACGGGAACTGTGTCTGTTCTTACGATAAGAATGGTTTTGTCAACCATATTTATAATGTCAGTAACGGTTGAATCGAGAGAAAGAGGCGCAGTATCGATGATAATGAAATCATACTCTGCTTTGAGTTTTTCTATCAGCTCCGAAATGCTTCCGTCTTCAATAAAATTACGGTATTCGGAATCAGCTTTTGTGTTGACCACAAGAGAAAGAGAAGTTTTCTTGAACTGTCTGACCCCAAAATCTTCAAAAGCAACTTTCTTTGCAAGCAAGTCTGAAACTTCACCGTTTTCTATTGTTTCCTCACTGAAAATCTTATAGAGAGCAGGTTTTTTGAAGTCAAGGTCTAAAAGTATAACCTTGTTACCTCTGTCTGCGAGAGAAACCGCAATATTTGCCGAGCAAGTGGATTTGCCTTCGTTTTCGGCAACGCTTGTGATTGCAAAAACTTTTTCATCTGAACGGTTTTTATTGTGCTCGAGTTTCGCTGCAATCTTATGAAAATTCTCCGTAAATCGCAGACTTATGTATGCATTGCTGTGGATAAGAAGACCTTTTTTCTTTTTTTGTCTGATATCCTGAAGAGACATTCTCTTGTCTTCATGGGCGATTGTTCCGATAAGCTTTGATTCGATTTTATCATCAAAATCGCTTTCCTTTTTCACGGTATTTCTCATAAGCGACAAAGCAACAACCAAAGCAAGAGCTAATGTTGCGCACGCCATGATAACCATATTGCGGTTTGAGTTTGAAATATGGTTTGACGGGCCACTCGGAACGGTAGGCATGCTGATAACGGTAACACCCGCATTTTTAAAAATTTTATTTGAAACTTTGTGATGGGATTTGATTACCGCGTTGAGAAGCTTATATGCTTTTTCGGGATGATCCGATGTAACTTTGAGTTCGATGAAGTTTGTCTGGTCAAGAACCTTTGCGGAAATGGTACCGTCAAATCTGTCGACTTCGAGATAATCTGCGGCGCACTCTTTGATTGTGGGTTCCGTAAAAACGTTTACAAGAACATTGGCTTTTTCGGTTGAGATTGTATATGTTGAGTATGATGCTGTAACGGAACCGCTGTTGAGAACGGTAAGAGTTGCCGTTGAAGTATACATAGGCTCATATGCAGCATGGGTAACAAGGAAAAAGCCCATTGCACCGATAAGCGCGCAAAGAATGACAACCCAGATATTTTTTATGATATCGTTCAGCAGGCTGTATAATTCAATTGTAATTTTGTTTTTTTTCATAGTTTATCATTCTCCAACAATAACGGTCAGTACGCTGTGTCCTCTGAGACCGAGACTGTCCGTGACATAATAGTGAACATTATATGTTCCGGGCTTATTGAAATCAATGTTTGATTCAACCGTTACCTGATTTTTAATGCTTGTTTCCTGAGCATCCAGAGCATCAACGATATATGAATTGAAATCTATTGTTTTACCTTTCTTGGTGTAAACAAGATACTCCTTGAGTTCAATTGTCGGAGCGGAGAGAGGAATGTCTTCAACGATAAGAGGAAGCTTGATAGTTGAAGAGTCACCTTTATTGTTTGTAACCGAAACATTAAGTGAGAATGCGCCTGCAACGGAAGTGGAATAGTCATCAGAAGTAACGACTATTTTAGGGGTTATGTCGCCTTCAAGGCTGTCATGTGCAGTTATCAGCTCAGTGATATCAATATGTTCATAGAGCGAGAAGCAAAGATTGCCCATGACCTTGAATGTAGGTGATTTATAGTCTTTGTATTTTATCATTCTTGTTGCTTTGGCAACATTGTTATCGCTGTCGCAAACGGCATAGATAACTTTGCATACGCCTTTTTCTGTGAATCGGGAAATTGATTCAATTATAATTTTGTCAGTGAGGTCCTTGTCTTTTTCGTCATATGCGGTAACGCCTTTGAGAAGCTCCTCATCAGTTGCTTTAAGGCTGACCTCTATCATTTCTTCTTCAACGGTAATTTTGGGTATTGTTTTATCTGTATTGATTTTTTCGCTTATAAACACAGACGCCGAAGCGATTGATATAAACACAAATGCAATTACAACAACTACTTTAAACGCTTTCATTCTGTTCACCTTATAATCATTTGATTTTTTCGTTTTTGAGAACTTTTTCGGGATTGATGTTCAGGAGTAAATCCGCATATTGCACGGAATGAAGTTCGCTGATGATTTCATAAACATCTGTAAGGTAGGGAGTTCTCATATACGGGCTGTGCGCATCGCTTGCAACAAAATCCGCAACTTCGCGTCTGATGAGAGCCTGCGAAACGGCATAAGCGTTATCGCCGAATTTGTTTTTCAAACTTCCTTTGTTCACCTGCAACAGACATCCCATTTTTTTGAGCATCAGCGGTGCAGAACCGTTTTCAGCGACGAAAGCATATCTTTCGGGATGTGCAACAATCGGTGTCAGACCTTCGGAAACAAGAATCTGCAATTTACGATACACGGATTCGGAACGTTCCTTGAATCCGAATTCAACCAGCGGATAGTCCGAGTTGCAGAGTGTAAGAAGTTTTTTCTTTTTTATCGGTTCAATCAGATCATCCGTTGCGAATATTTCATGACCGGGATAAATATCAAGAGGGATTCTTTGCTCCTTGATTTTATCTTTAAGTTCTTTAAAAGCATCAACATAAACCTTATCAAGATAGTTCAGATGCGAATCGGGAATGTTACTGTGGGGGGTGACGATTATAGCCTTTGTTCCGCCGCCTGCCGCGATGCGAGCCATGCGAAGCGACTCTTCGATATTGTCCGCCCCGTCATCAAAGCCGGGCAGAATATGACAGTGAATATCAATCATGGCGCACCTCCACTACTACACAATTATACATTATATATATTACTATAACATAAGCATCAAAGTCAACATTTTATTATATATTTTTATTATTTTCCTTATTATATGACAGAATAATGCAAAAGAAAAAAGCCTGTACGGAATTCAACCGTACAGGCTTTGAAATTATTAGGTTTTATGACCAGAAAATAACAACAGCACCCATCTCTGAAGATGTGAATTTACAATACATATCGAGGGGGATTTGAATTTCACAAGGTTCGCTCATGCCGAATGTTTTATCAGCATCAGCGCCACCTACGATGCCTTGGATAAGGTCCATATCAGTCTCGGTTGTGCTGCAAGAAACAGTGTTGCCTCTGGCATCAATTGCAGCGAGCTTGATAGTGGGTTTAACATAATTATTCATCTTAATCCCTCCTTATATGTTCGTAAAAAGATTTTTGACATAACCGATAAGCATCTTGAAGAAATCAATTATTCTGTTGAAAATTTCTCTGAGGAAGCCGATTACGGGGTTTTCTTCATTGGGTGTTTCTGTGTTGCTGTCCGAAGGAGTTATAACGGTAGGAATAGAACCTTCGGGGTCGATGTTGGGATCATCTGCGGGAGCCTGAACGAAGGTGAATGTTTCAGCTTTCTTCTCAAAGGGGTTAAACTCAACCGCCTGTGTTGAGATGATTTCGTTAAGCTCGGCAACGCTTACACCGCTCAGGGGAACAAGAGTTGCATTAACAATCTTGAGATTATCAACTGCAAGAAGGCCGCTGCCTGTGTTTGTAACCGTCAGGATGAAGCTGCCGTCACTGCCTACACCGAGAGCGCTGTCGGTGATATCGTAGTATGTTTCGGAACCGCTGAGAATACCGGTTTCGTATGCATGGTTAGGATCAGCGCTGCTTGCGAACTTTGCTTTGGGTAAACCTGAAGCTGCGCGGACGCTTACCATTGCTCTGGGGTAGTTATCAATGAAATCTCCTGCCTTGAAGCGGAAAGCGATTGAGCTATTGGGCTTAAGATATACTTCATACTTGGGACCGCCGCTTGTGAGGTAATTACCGAAGACCGAACCTTCTGTACCGCCTTCAAGATAACCTGCAAAGCTGTCGCCGCCCATACCGCCTGCGGTAATTGCATCGATAACGCTGTAGAATGTTGCGTTTCTTTCGCTTACGATGTATTCATCGTTGTAGTCTTTGGGGTTATAAATACGGAAACCGTCGATGTAGTTAATAAGCGGAGGTGTTGCGGTTGAACCGTCTGCCTGAGTTGAAAGGGTTGCGCCTTCGACGCCTGTACCGCCGTTGAGAACGGAGTTATCATCCATCCAGATAAGTTCAACTTCCTGACCGATAAGTTCATCCATGCCAACCTGAGCAAAAAGTTCATCGGTTACAACTGTATCAACAGCACCTGTTGTTGCTTCAAGTTCTGTGCCGTCAACAGCCTGAGTGCTTACGCTCTGGGTCTTGAGACCGCCTGCGAAGCTGTAGTAAGCAGCTGTTGTTTCAACGGTGTAGGTTCCGTAATCGCCCTTGAACTGAACAATGGGAACCTGATAAATTGTGCCGTATGTGCTGTCGTTATAGAAGGTATCAACCATGAATACCTTAACAATCTTCATGTTGCCGTTAGCCTGATGCTGTTTAACGGTAACGGTCTGGATACCTGTATTTGTTCCGCAGGCAGAGATAAGATCAAAGCCTACGCCTGTGAAGGTGAAAGACTGAGTATCGCTTCGGTTGCTTGAAGATGAAACGGTAACTTCCTTATGAGTGCCGAGTGAGAACTGGTCTTTGCTGTTGTAATAGGTTTCATCACTGCCGAAAACGTCGTTTTCGGTTGAAAGTGACTGATACTTGTTTGAGTATGAGCCGCTTTCTGTCCATTCGGTGAAGCTTTGAGTTCCGTCAAGAGTTTCCATCTTGTTTTCTTCATAATAAACCGTTGAAGCGGGAACGATGTTAAGGCGGAACCAGTCATAAGTGCCGTCATCTCTCTTGATGAGAACATAGCCCTTGGAGAGCTTTTCTGTAAGACCTGCCTGGCTGTTAAGGGTATAAACCATATCCAGATTGTTGTTTACAAACTGAATACCCATATTGCCTGTGCTGAGTTCGGTCTTATAGGTTGACTGCTTCTGAAGTGTTGAGTCAACTGAGCAGAGAGTACCGTTAACGTCTGAGTCATACATGGGAATATCGTAGTCCATGTAGTAGGTATATTCGGGAATTGAGAAGTGGTATGTCGGGAATCTCTTAACAGGTTTATCGTTTTCGAGGGTATCGCTCATATAACTTCTGCTTTGATAAAGCGCTGTCTTTGAGGTGTCATTGATTGAGGTGTTGAGAAGCTGTGCATCAGCATCGGCGATAACGCCCGTGATTTCGATAACAAGCTTTGCACCGCTGCCGTTTTTGGAGTTATATTCCGAAACGTTCTTTGCAGAGTAGTCAAAGCCTGTAACTTCGATATTGTTGGTGCTCTTATCGATAGTTGCAGTAACGCCCGATGTGGTCTGAGGAGCATCGAAATAAAGTCTGCCGATACCGTCATAATGGCTTGTTGCAGTCTTATATGTGATGGTTGCGCTTGTAAGGTCGAATGCATCTGTCAGATGCTCACGGAGAATTGCGTTTGCATTGAGCGATGCGATTGCGTTATTTGAGTTTGCAACAACTCCGTTGAAGATGCTGTTTGTGATGGTGTCAATATTGAAGCTTGAACCAACGGGAACGTTGATATAATAGTTGTTTTCCTTTGTGTTAAGGGGACCGGGGTTGGTCATGCTTGTTGAGCCTGTGTATCTTGAAGAAAGATACTTCATGAAGTCTGTTTCTTCAAAGCCTGAAACGTAGTCCTGGCTACCAATCTGAACGGTGAAGATATATGCACCGTTTTTCTTGAGGTTCAGACCGCCGTTGCCGATTGCATCGTTTGCACAGTTGTTGGCATTGGTTGCATTATTGAAAGCACTGTTGTCACCGCCGGCTGCACCGTCGGAAATAACAACAACAACCGCGCTTCGGTTACCGTTAACGTCATAGGTTGTGCCCGCCGATTTCTGCGCATTGATGATGTTACTTGCAAGGGTAAGACCCTGGTTGATGGGGGAGTGGCCGTAACAGGGGAGCTGATTTGTGATGTAGTTTCTTATTGTAGAAATGTTGCTTGAATTTTTTGCACTGAAGAATACGGACTGATAGTCTGCGGTGGAAAGTGATGTTCCGCCTGTGTAATTCTTCCATGTGCCGCTGTTTGTGAGAATACCTGTGTTTGCCCAGGGACGGTTATCCGAAACGTAAGTTCCGTCTGAACCCGAGGTAACGATTGCGATACGGTGGTCAAGACCTGAGCGTGTTGCTTCCTGCTGAATTTTAACGGCAAGCTTATCCATCGCCTGCTTAACGCCGAGGATTCTCTGGCAGGAACCGTAGGTGTAATAGGAAGCTGTAACAGAAACAGTCTGGTTGTTGTATGTGCCGGAATACTTATAATGCATAAGTTCATAGTTTGCTCTTGAGTCTTTTGAGTCCCTTGAACTGTGGTAGTCCGTCATATATCTGTCGGCACTGATATCAGCCTTAACGGCAGCTTCGTTTGCCCAGCCGAGATTCATATGGTTGCTGAGGAAAGCTTCATCGGTAATCCTATATTGGTTATCCTGGTTCCAATCAGCACCGCCTGCAAAGTTTCCGTGAGTCATAAATCCGAATTTGGAAAGACGGTAGCATCTCTTGGTTACGGGATGCTCTGCCCAAAGCCAGATATCTCTCTGACGACCGCTGCTGCCTCTTCTATTGTAAGCAACATGAATCTGACCGAATTCACCGTCGGGGAATCTGTACCAGAAGTTACCTGAGAGAACCTCATTATAATGTGTGCCGTCTTCAAACCAGTCATCGTTCTTATCACCGCAAGCCTGATACATTTTGAGAGGACTCCAGTTACTTTCGGTGTTGTAACCCTGAGCGTCTCTCTGGTCCATTGAACCCGAAACGTCAACAACGAAAACGAAGTCTGTGGGTCTTTCTTCAACTCGCTGATATTGGAGAGCGTTGGTTGCATAGGTTTCAAGAGTGATGTTATATGTACCGTCTGCGGTAAGCTCTGCCTGAAGGTCGGTATAAACCTGAGTTTCATAGGATGATGCATAGGGGTCTGAAACACGCTTGTAGATATATAAACCTTGCTGTTCATTTGTGGGCAATGCAGGCTGACCGCCGTTGGTTATGTGGAAAGTACCGGAGATTTCTTCAAGGTTATGGTAGTTGGGAGCGAAACCGCTCTGACTGTGGTTTGAATAGAAGTTTGTATAAGCTGTTACTGATTCGGGAACCGAACCGTCGTTACACCAGATGGAGTAATTCTCGCCGTTGCCATAGATAGTGAAGCTACCGTTGCCCCAATCCTTGATTTTCATGGTGGAGCTTGCAGTTGTTGTCATTGCGAAAAGAGAGTCACCTACATAGAGATAGGGATTCTTTGCAAAGTAAAGTTCTCTGTTCTTGAGTCTGAGTGAGGTTGATGCACCCGATTCAAACTGCCAGTGGAGCGATTTGTTTGCATCGTCTTCCGCGTTAAGAACAAGTTTTGTGCCGTCAACGGAATAGTCTCTGATTTCGTAGCCGACAATACCTCTTGTGTCACCTGTGTTGGCTGCTGTTATGCCACTGGCACTTGCCTTCTTGGGAAGCTTGGTATCGCCGTAACCGCCGTTTGCATCAAGAAGATAAAGGATATTTCTCTGTGTTACAGGGTCTTTGATAGCTGATTCATAAAGAACGATATATTCATCGTAGCCGTTGAGTTCGCTGAGTGAATTAACCTTCTGATATTCAACGGAGGCAACGTCTTCGTGAGGTCTTGTGAGTCCCTGAATTGCGTACTGGTCAATCTTCCAGATAACGTCAATGGGTTCTGTACATTTACTACTTTCCTTACCGTTATAAGTCCAGCCTGCGCCTTCGCCGAACATATAGAGATAGTCGTCGATAACGCAAAGAGCTTCACCCATGTAAAGCATCTGGTTAAGGGTTGATGAGCCATGATCACCGCCGAAATGCATGCAATCCGCATATTTAATAATATGAACGGGTCTGTTTCTGCCGTTGATTGTTTTGTTTTCGTTACCGGGCATTGTAAGGTCGATGTCGCCGATAACAAGGTCTCTTGAATGGTTTGCTGAATCCGTACGGCTCCATGAACGGCTGATGTAAATCTTGCCCTTATCAACCATAGCGTACTGAATCTTATCCATATTCAAAAGAATAGCATAAGTGGGGTTACCCTGGCAGCCGATACCCTCAAACTTTGAGTTGGGTGTAAAGCCCTGGGGTTCAACATACTCTGAAATTGAGAAGTCTGTGATATTGAATGAACGTCCGCCTGCAGGCACGCTGTCCTGGTCAAAACGGATTGTGTAAGTGCCTGTGTAAGTGCCGTTTGTGGACTGTGTTGTGGGCCATAAGCTGTCACATCCTGAGGGCTTGAGACCTGCGGTGAATATCATCTGATAGTGATATTTGCCGTTGCCGAGGGATTGGGCTCTTCCTGTGCTGACGTTGCAGTGACCGCCGCCGTTGGGAGCGAACATATACATATCGGTCAAGGTATTATCTGCGATATATTCAATCTTATATTTTTTGCCTTCGGTAAGAGAAACCGATGCAAATGTGGGTGTGACTTCGCTGATAGCGGTGTCTGTTGTGACAGTACCGCGGATTTCAGCGTTTGCACCGTCAACATTATATGATCTGTAAGTTACAGCGCCTGAGATGATGTCGGTTGTGGGGCTGTCGCTGTTGAGCTTAACAAGGTTATAGCCGTTCTTGAGATAATACCATTCTTCTGCGGAGGAATTACCTGCAAGCTTATAACCCATAAGAGCCTGCTTATAATCGCTCATAAACTCGGCATCGTATCTGTCGTCGCTGGAGATATAGAAGTTACCTGTCCAGAGAACGCCTTCGTCGTAACAGCAGTATGATGTGGCTACACTGTTGAGTTCGTTTTTAAGGTCAATGCTGTCTTTGAGTTTAATGGTTTTGGTTGTTCCGGGAGCAACGTCCATCTCGGAAAGAGGAATATAACTGATTTTTGATGCATCGTCTGCATAGTAGAAGTTATGTTCCGATGCAGCAATACCGCCGCCGTGGCTGGTGTTGACCGAACCGTCGGCATTCTGAATCTTGAAAACTGCAACCATGTTGGTTGAAACAACGTCAAGAGCATAGATAACCGAGTTTCTGTTCTGGCCGCTTGCATCATAAGCTGAAATGAGGATCCATTCTTTTGCCTTCCAATAGGTCATACCCTGCGGAGTGTAGTCATCTGTAGAGCTGAGACCGGGGATGACAAAATTAGTGGGCCAGTTGGTTTCTTCACCGTTGAAGAATCTTTTCTGATACGCTCTGTAAGTTGCTTCGTAGTTAGAAACAACTCGCTGCTGAGTGATTCCGCCAAGGGTGATGTTTGCAGCTTCTGCCTTGGGGAACAGACCTGCAAGGTCATCAACTGTAATGCCTGCAACGGCAAAAATGCCGAGAGTCATTACAGCACAAAGCATAAGCGCAACAGCTTTTTTGAGTGCTTTCATAAAATTACCTCCATTTTTTATGTCTGTAAAAAATTTATAAATTAAATCCAAATCGGAAAGATTGGACATTATTGCCGTGAGATAAAATCTTCACATAGTTTTGAAAATTCGTAGGCCTTTTTGCAGGCATAGGGCGGAACAGAATCGCTTCTGCCGCATTCAGCCATTGAAACGGCGGCACACATATCGCATTTCTGACGAAGTGAACAAACAGAACACTCCTTCGGAAGAAAGATTTTTTCTCTTTCTTCACATATCTTTTTCCACGCATTGCCGAAATCTGTTATCGGTACATTCGGTCCGTTCATCATTCCGCACGGTGTTATTTCACCTTTCCAGGTTACCCAGAAGGTTGAAAGTCCTGCACGGCAGTTGATTCGCTGACTGCATGAAATATCATTCGATTCGGGAACTGTGTCGGATTCAGAAAGAAGTTTTTTCAGTTCTTCATCCCCGAACATATTCCGATGCCAGTCAAACTTTGCCCTTGCCGCTTCTTCGGGAGTAAGTCTGAAAGTTTCTCCGCAAGTGCGTGTGGGGGAGAACATATAGCTTGCTGCTTTAATGGGAACATCAAGTTCTTTTGCGAAAGCCGTTACCGCAGGGATATCTTCAACATTATCGGGGGTTATGCTGTAATTGAGTTTGATATTGATTCCCGCTTCTTTAAGTTTACGGATTGAATCTGTAACTTTTTGATACGCCGATGCGTTTTTGCAAAGCTTTCCGTAAGTTTCGGGCGATGCACCGTAAAGCGTGATATTGATTTTTTGAGGGGGATATTCCGTGAAAAGACGGATTTTATCTTCATCAAGAAGTGTTGCGTTTGTATTGACCGAAATGAGCAGACCGAGTTTTTTGCATTCCGTATATATTTCGTCGAAATCGGAACGGAGAAGAGGTTCTCCGCCGGTCAGCAAAAGAATGAGCATTCCCGCATCTCTTGCTTTCGTTGCAAGGTCAATCCAAAATCGGGTATCTTTTTCTTCTGCAATTGTAGATTTATCGGAACAGGATCGGTGAATATAACACATCTTGCAGTTAAGAGTACATCTTGGGGTAAGTTCAAATGAACCCGCAAGCGGGATTTTATTCATATCTGCTTTTGCAAAAAGAAAATTCGTTAATTGATCACAGGTGATATCCAAATTCAAATCACCCCTTCGCTTTTTAATGTTTTTTCAAGAGTGATTACGGCTTCTTCGTCGGGAGTGCATCCGAGGTGATAAACCGGAACATCCGAAAGAAGCTCAATGATTAAATCGGCACATTTCAGCCGTTCGCCAGGTGCGATGAAATCAAGATAAATATTCTGCATAACTCCATGTAATGCTTCCACGCCGCCAAGCCGTTTAATGTTGTTTGTTTTGGCTTGACTGAGAAGCACGATTGCGCCGAGCGGAAATGTTTTGTTTTTGCAGATTCCGCTTGTTCCGCAGAAAGGGACTCCGCAGGCATAAGTTCCGTTTTCAACAAGAATCCCTGCTTTGTCGCCGTTAATAACTTCGGCGTTACGATGTTTTTCCCAAAGGGCGGCTTGCGTGCTTTTTCCCGTTCCGCAAGGTGCGGAGAAAAGAATCGCTTTGCCGTTCACCGTGATGAAAGATGAATGAATGAAAAATGCATTCTGAAACAGCAAGAGCTGAGCAAGTGAAAGCGAGCTCCACATAAATCTGCTGTCCGCCATTATCGGGAAACTTCTCGGAGTGAAGAATGTTTCGCTGTGAGAAGTATCTGCGGGACTGTATTTCGTCAATGCACCGTTGACGGTTCCCATCGGGAAAGCTCTGAAAACCGTGCCGCCGTCAACAGACACCGTAAATTCACCCGTTCTCATTCCGTTCGGTGCTTCGGGAAAATCATCGCTGATTTTGCAGACGATGTTCACATCGGCATTGCCGCTGTCTGTTTCAAACTGTTTCCACATAGGATTATCGCCGCAGAAACGCTCTGCATCAATACAAATCAGTTTTTCACATATCCGATAAAACTTTTTCATAGCGACAAATCCTGCTCGAAAGTCAATTTTTTGATTAGTTTGACATAATAGCGTACTATGTCATTATAATCTTAAGTAATTATAAACATTTTCTTTCTTAATGTCAATAGTAAAATATAATAAAAATAAATGTTTATTAGTTAAGGAAATAATTTTGTTGTAATTTGTCATCGGATATGTTAAAATACATTCCGATATCATTATTATCGGTCTTACCAAAACGAAATGAGTTGGTTGCATATGAAAAAACCAAGTGAATATTTTGAGCTTTTCCGTTCGCTCGGTAAAGAATGGAAATGGCTTTTGCGATACGTTTCGAAATACCGTTTGCAGATAGCTTTTTATGTTGTTATAGGACTTCTGAGCACGGCGATGGGTCTCGGTGCAAGCGTTGCTTCAAAATATCTGATAGACTCCGTTGTTTCTCATAACGGCGACACGATTTTTAAAAGCGCAATAATTGCCGTAACTCTCGGCGTAACGCAGATTATAGTCGGTGCGGTGGTTTCGAGACTTGCAGGAGTTGTGGGAACAAAAATCAGCATGGAGATAAGAAGCGGAGTTTACGAACACGTGATTTATTCAAAGTGGGAGGATATCCGAAAATATCATTCGGGAGAACTTCTCAACAGAATTGAAGGCGATGTCGGTGCAGTTTCAACCAGCATAGTTTCATTTATCCCCAATGTTTTCACCATATCGGCGCAGTTCATCGGCTGTCTTGCGGTTGTTCTTTATTATGACCCGACAATGGCAATTTTTGCGTTCATGAGTGCGCCGTTTCTTGTGTTATCTTCAAGAATTACAACAAAAATGATTCGGAAATATAACAAAGAAAGCCGTGAAATGAACGGCAAAATTCTCTCGTTTTATTCTGAGTCAATCCAGAATCTGCAGACAATAAAGGCTTTTGACATAACAAAACGCTATGTTGAGCAGATGAAAACAAATCTTCAGCTCCACAGAAAAATCAAGCTTGACCACGACAGATTCTCGATTATTATGAGTCTTTGTATGTCATTAATCGGTCTTGTTGTTGCTTACACTTGCTACGGCTGGGGTGTTTACAGACTCTGGCAAGGTGCGATTTCTTACGGAACAATGACACTGTTTCTGCAGATTTCAGGTCAGCTGACAAGCTCTTTTTCGGCTCTTGTATCCCTTATTCCGAGTGCAATTTCGATTGCCACTTCGGCAGGCAGAATCATGGAAATAACCGACCTTTCTCTTGAAGAACACAAGGACAGCAAAAAGGCTCAGAAGATGGAAAAATCCGCTGATGAAAACGGTGTTACGATTGTTTGCAATGACCTGAAATATACATATCCCGACGGCGATAAACCTGTTGTGGCAAACGTTTCTTTCAGAGCTGAAGCGGGTGAAACAATCGCTTTTGTAGGGCCTTCGGGTGAAGGAAAAACAACGCTTCTCAGGCTTATTCTCGGGCTTGTTGAAGCCGATTCGGGTGAGCTTGTTTTAGAGACAAAAGACGGACAAAAAATCGATATTTCCGAATGCACAAGAAGGTTCTGTTCCTATGTACCGCAAGGGAATGCGATATTCTCGGGAACGGTTGCGGATAACCTGAGAATCGTTAAACCTGAGGCAACAGACGAGGAAATCATTGACGTTCTCATTACCGCAGATGCGTGGAGTTTCATTGAAAAATTACCGCTCGGAATCAACACTGTAATAAGCGAAAAAGGTGTCAATTTTTCCGAGGGTCAGGTGCAAAGAATATCGATTGCGAGAGCAATTCTCCGCGATGCACCGATTATTGTTATGGACGAGGCAACAAGTGCGCTTGATGCCGAAACCGAAGAAACCGTTCTTGCAAATATGATGAAAGCTTATCCCAACAGAACACGAATCATCACTACTCACAGACCCAGTATGCTTCAATACTGCACAAGGGTTTACAGGATTGACAGCAACGGAAATCTGGTTGAAGTTGAAAATTAAATATTGTTTATATTGACTCGGTGTCACATTGTGTGATGCCGGGTTTTTCTTTTTGTAAGTTGTAATAATCATACATCTGTCATAATCAAATTAACTTGGAATGACAGATGGAGGTGACGAAGCAAATGAAAATAACAAAACAAGGAGGTGATGGAATATTTATTGACGATTTTTACTATGGCAACATCGACGCTCAGAAGTCTGATTTGAACAAATCGGTATTATTCAAAAAGAAAATGAACATTCTTGCTGAATCCGAAAAAGAGTTGTTTGATTCGCTGAAAGACAATGAGTTATCGTTATTTGAAAGCTATTCGGGTGCTTGGTCATATGTTAACAGCGAGACCAACCGAGACAGTTTCAAGAACGGGTTCAAAATGGGAGCGAAATTCATAATTGATATTTTTGCAGATTGAGGATTTTTTGAAATGTCATAATTAAATCAACAGAATGACACATGGAGGTGAAATGATGCAATAGAGAATATCTGAATTTTTGAAAACACAGAGAAAGGATGTTTAAAACTTGACTTTAATTGAAAGATGGCAGAATTTCAACGAAAATGAAATACTCCGCGAAACACAATTGCTGTTTCTGAATTGTTCAAATGCGATCAGCTTATTCACGGTTGACGGCAACTATGATCCGATAAAATATTGCGTGGATCACCGTCAAAACACAGAGATTGAGACTTACGGAAAAATTCCCGGAATATGCTATTCCGAGAAAATTGCACGGGATGTGATAAGCCAGGTTATAGTCGATTATATCTTCCTTCTAATACCGTTTTTGCGAAGCGATTTGCAAACGGTGGATTTGGGAATCCAGGGGTTGAAAACGCCGATAGGATATTATCAGAATGAAAATGGCGAAGAAGTTGAAATCAGAGAGGCGGTGTTCGTGTTTGAAAAGTGCGATAATCAGAGCGGATTTTGTGTGAGTAAAGTTATTCCTTTAGGAGACAGGAGGCGTAAAATATAACACTGCTGAATGAATGGAAGAATAAAAACTGTTCAGTGCCGAACATTGAAAGTAAACTACGAAAACTGATATCCGGCAACAGATGGTCGAATATCATATGCAGGAATAATAATGACGAACTCGTTTCGTATACAAAGAGCAATAACTGTCTTTTTAGGGAATTAAAAATGAACAACGTTCGTTACACATCAAGTATTTTCAACGAAGAATTGGCATTGAAAATGATCAGAGAAACCGTCAGCAAACACACATTTGAGATCGCAAATTGGCTGTACGGACCGGAAACATCGCTCGGCATTCTGGTTACAGAATCCGAACCGATCGGATTGGTAATACACCAAGAAAATTATGTACAGAATTTTTCTTCTTGTGCGATTATGTCACTCAGAAAAGCGGATGAGCCTTGTGAAAACAAAAGTGGTTTCTTTGTTGACAGAATTGTTCCGATTCCCGAGGTTGGGGAGTTATGAGAAAATGCTCAATAATAATTCTGATAATATCATTTCTTGGTGTTACGGGATGCGGTGTACAGTGTGAAACGGATTATAATGGAACAACCCTGCTGAATGAAATAGAAATTGTTCCGAATCCGTTATTTGAGGAACTGACAGTTGAAGAAGAAATTACGAAAATCATAGCAGAATTAACAGCGCTGGTATCTGAAAAGATATCTCATCGAGAGGTTGAACAAACAACCCTGACAGAAAAAACAACCATATCCTTTGATGCATCGGATATGGTTGGAATAATAAACGGTTACAGAGAAACAGCAGACCTTGAACCGCTGAAATTATCGGAGATTCTGTGTGAAATTGCGCAGGTCAGAGCCAAGGAATCATCAATACGGTGGAGTCACACCAGACCGAATGATTCAGGTTTCGCTTCACTTCTGAACGGTACGGATGTTGTGTGGAATGTTGCGGGCGAAAATCTCGCCAGACATCGGAATGCAACGAACACAGATATCGTTGATTCGTGGATGACCTCCGAATCGCACAGAGAAAATATTATGAACTCCAGATACAAACATTGCGGAATAGCAGAATACTACGATGGAAAAATCCGATATATCTCAATGATTTTTACTGATTGATTACAACTCATTTTTTATATACTCCTTTGTTTTCATTTGTTTTTTGATCAGACCCTGCCGTTGAATCGGCGGGGTTTGGTCTTCTTTCGGGGTGTATGAAACATTTCCTGTTTTGCCTCTGCAACTAAATTTTTGAGTCTGTCATCCACATCCGCATCAATCGGAGTCAGATTTTCATCATCCAAAGGAGTTTTCTTTGTGACAGAGGATGACTTACTGTGATATATAATGTTTTCTTGAGGCGTATCATCATCTTTGTTGCGGATGCTGAACCACAGCTGTTCGGATTTCCCGAACGGTTTATGAAATTTTCTTTTGATTTTTATATCGGAGTATGCATTGATATCGTTTAATGCGGGTGTCAGTACTCTTTTCACGAATTCTGATTTTGTCTTGCAACAATTATCGCTCAGCAATACGATTGCATCGTCAAGACTGATTTTGTAAAAACCGATACCCTCGGAAGATTTCAAAAATTCATATATGCGATATGAATATTTCGATCTGAATTTTGCGACCGATTCATAGTTGTACAGCGTAAAATGGCTTTCAAGCTGAAGCAGATATGGTACAAGAGAATCATCAAGTTTCAGATGAATATTTCCATCTGAAAAGCGTGACTCAGGTGACAGCCATCGTACAATTTCACCGTCAATAATATAACTGCTCTCAATCAGGTTTTCTATTGCCAACTTCAGACTTTTCGTCTGCAGTCCGCCCCATTTTAAATCAAAATATTTTACGAATTCGGGGATTGAGATGTCGATTGCATCAAACTCAAATGTATCCTCTTGAATCAAGGAAATCAATAAATATTTTACTCTGAATTCCATAGGATTAAGGACAAGACTGCTTTTTGAATCGGCAGGAACAACCTCCCGTATCAATTCATTTGCGATAGCTACAGAATACATAACATAACCTCTCATTTTTAGATTTTGAAGAGGTTATGACAGATCGGAGACGAAAAGTATAATTTTTTTGAAAAATGTAATGTATTTCCGAAAAATGTAAATGTTTTTCAGCCTATGTAAATATTTTTTTCTCAACCTCCAAAACCTTTTCATATCAACAGTTCCGCACAATCTTAAAATAACAGAGATAAGCAGAAAATATGATAAACAGTAGTCTTTGAAAGTAAAAAAAGAATGTGAGTGTTGTTAAAGAATGATTGTTTTTGTTTATGAATATAAAAGCACCACTGTAATATGCAACCTTTTATCGGTTAATCATAGTGGTGCTTTCAATTCGGTATGTTTTAATGGTTTTTTAACATAATTTCTATAATCGGTATGTATCTTTTAATTGACAAAAGTTTCAATGTATGTCATACTGAAAAAAATAATTTATAGGGGAAGATGGTACCTATATGGACGCTAATTTATCTAAAAGAGTGAAAGAAATATCAGTCGAAATTTTAATTGATTTTGATGAGTTTTGTAAAGAACATAGTTTAGAATATCGTTTGTCGTTTGGAACGCTTTTGGGCGCTGTTAGGCACAAGGGTTTTATTCCTTGGGATGATGATATTGATGTTGATATGCCTATTGACGACTATATACGTTTCAGAAAATGTTGGTTAAAATATGGTGATAAAGAGAAGTATTTTTTGCAAACCAAAAAGACTGACCCTAAAATACCATGCCCTTTTTATCGGTTCCGACTAAATGATACAGCTTGGATTGAGCCCGGCCGTGAATCATTTCCGATTCATTGGGGAATTCCACTGGATATTTTCCCTATATATAACATGCCTAAAAATAAAGTGTTAAGAAAAATGCAAAGGAAATTGGCTAAGTGTTCACGAATGTTGAGTAAATATGATTGGGAACATGAGAAAGCAAATCGTGCATGTTCGTGGATTCATCAAAAATTAACACTCTTGTGTTTACAAGGAGTTTGTTTGATAAGCTCTATTTCAAAATCCAGTCCGTTTGTTTTTTATCCGGACGGATATTCATATTCAAAAGAAGGGAAAAAAGCGTGGGTATATCCTTCCAAACCTATTATGTTTGAAGGTGTTGAGTTGCAATCGTATCCCAACCCCCATACATATTTGACATGGCAATACGGAGAGGATTATATGACTCCTCCGCCGGAAGGTCAGCGAGGAGGTCATGTTGTTTCTATCCTAGACTTTGACCATGACGGAGCATATTACACAAACTGTTTAAGAAGGAATAAGTAATATTACAAAAGCGGAGTAATTTTCGACTTGACCTTAATTATGTGGATGGTAAAAGCTTTCTGTGGCAGAAATATTTAATAAAGCAATATACTGACTTCGTTTTTGGCGGAGTCAGTTTTGTTTTATTTACAATAAAGTCAACTTTTTGCTCTGCTATAGGAATTGAAACTTTTAGCGAGAAAAAATGGATAAGAAAAAACTCCTTGATATAGTAGAAGCGGTTTAATGACCGCACAACTAAAACACCAAGGAGGTCTTTTGTGAAAGAAAAACACATGAAAAATCTATAGTATACTGATTGGAGAAGTCGATACTACATTGTAATTACGCCGAAATACCGGAAGCTTACAATATACGGAGAGATAGGCTGGAAAAATTTAACTCTAATGTATTCAATTAAATTTTTTATTCTTCTTTTCGTCGTTTATCACACTTCGAATTTTATTCTGTATATTGACAAATCCTTGACATTAACATATAATGTTCACGAATTTAAACGAGGTGAATTTCGTGAACATCAATGAGCTTAAAGTGTTAAAATATATTCATCTGAATGGTTATGTCAGCCAACGCAAATTGTCGAATCTGACAGGATTATCACTTGGCAAAATTAATAATTCAATTAAACTATTAAAAGATAATACTTTGATTAATGAAAATATGTCTGTTTCCGAAAAAGCGAAAATTCTTATTGCTGAAAATAAGCCAAAGTCAGCAATTATTTTGTCGGCAGGATACGGGTTGAAAATGGTGCCTTTATGCAGAGATATTCCAAAGGGGTTGTTGGAAGTTAGAGGCGAAATATTAATAGAAAGGCTTATCAAACAGCTTCAAAACGCCGGTATATACGAAATATATATTGTGGTTGGCTATATGAAAGAAAAGTTTGAGTATCTTATTGACAAATATAATGTGAATCTGGTTGTAAACAATGATTATAAAACCAAAAATAACCTTCATTCTTTGAAAATTATCAGAGATAAGTTATATAACAGTTATATACTGCCTAGTGATATATGGTGTGCAGAAAACCCTTTCAGTTCAGTTGAATTGTATTCATGGTATATGGTTGCTAAAGAAAAAACACATAGCAGTCAATTGAAATGCAACAGAAACAGAGAATTGATAAGAGTCGGCTGTGGTGAGCAAGGAAATAAAGAAATTGGTATAGCTTATATTTGTGGTAACGATTCAAGAAAATTAATACGCAATATTGAACATCTTGAAACAAGTGATTCATATAACACTGCTTTTTGGGAAAAAGCTTTTTTGATGAATGGAGAAAGCTTGCTGAAAGCCAATCTTGTCGATGGAAAAAAATTTTTAGAGATAAACACATATGATGATTTGGTGAATGCAGATGTTAATTCATCAAGTCTTAACTGTAAGTATATTGAAATAATATGTAGTTCTTTAGACACGAGCAAAGAAAAAATCAGCAACATAGCCTCGTTGAAATCAGGAATGACAAATCGATCGTTTATATTTACTTGTGATGGTAAACGATATATTTTCAGAATTCCCGGCGAGGGTACAGATAAACTTATAAACAGAAAATATGAGTATGATGTTTATACTGAAATTTGGGATAAAAACATATGTGACAATATTGTCTATATAAATCCCCAAAACGGGTATAAAATAACGGAATTTATTGAAAATTCGCGTAATTGTGATCCGTATAATGATGGAGATGTTATTGATTGCATGGATGTGCTGAAAGCTTTTCATGATAAAATGCTTTCGGTGAATCACTTTTTTGATATATTTGAGCAGATTGATTATTATGAAAAATTAAGAAACAGAAGCTCGGTGTACAGTGATTATGATGAAGTAAAATCAAATGTATTCAAGTTAAAAAATTATATAAACGAACAAGAGAAAACATTTTGTCTGACTCATATAGATGCAGTTCCTGATAACTTTGTTATTTCGGATAATGATATACGTATTATTGATTGGGAATATTCTGCCATGCAAGATCCTCATGTAGATATTGCCATGTTTGCTATATACTCTTTGTACGATAAAACCAGAACAGATTTTCTTATTGATATTTATTTCAGCGACAGTTGTCCCCTAAAAACCCGCTTGAAAATATATTGTTATATATCTGCGTGCGGGTTGCTTTGGAGCAATTGGTGTGAATACAAAGCTACGTTAGGCGTTGAGTTTGGTGAGTATTCTTTGAGACAATATCGCTATGCTAAAGAATACTACAGATATTTTATGGAGGAAATAAACAATGAATAAAGTCGAAAGAGCTATTATTCTTGCGGCAGGAAAAGGTGAACGAATGTTACCTTTGACCCAAAATACACCTAAGCCTCTGTTGGAAGTTTTAGGGCAACCGATTATTGAACATACAATTGAAATATTGCATCAAAAAAATATATATGAAATCTATGTGGTTGTAGGATATCTTTCGGAGAAGTTTAGTTACTTGTCTGAAAAATATAACGTTACGCTTGTTAAGAATCCGTTATATGATGAGTGTAATAATATTTCTTCAATGTATTTTGCAAAAGATTATCTGGAAAATGCAGTTGTCTTGGATGGCGATATCTGGATAAAAGATGCAGATGTGATAATAAATCAGTTTGATGTTTCGGGATATACAAGCATTTGGACATCCGGAGAGACAAATGAATGGCTTCAGCAAACGGATAATGAAGGCTTTGTTACAAGCTGCTCCAGAACAGGTGGAAAAGAAGGATGGATATTATACAGCATTTCTTATTGGGCAAAAGAGGATGCTATCAAGTTGAGTAATGATATCAATACAGAGTTTGTTGAAAACAAAAACACATCGATATATTGGGATGATGTGGCCATTTTTTGTTATCCGGGAAAATATAAATTAAAAATCAAAAAAGCTTCGGGAGAGTCATTTCTTGAGTTTGATAATTTATATGAACTTGCGGCTTTTGATCCGAAGTATCAGGAGGTATTAGATGAAATTTAAAGATAGTTTAAAAAATATAGATTTTCCGATTGTGGTTATTCCGGTTGCAGTAGTTTTGGCTTTGTTTTTTTTGTTTATGCTTATGCCGGAACAGTCAACGTATGTTTTGAATACAGTACGTGGTTTTTTAGGAAATGAGCTTGGCTCATATTACTTGGTTCTTGGTTTCGGCTTGTTGATTCTTACTTTTGTAATTGCTTTTTCAAAATACGGAAAAATAAAGTTAGGAAAAACAGATAAACCTGAATACAGTAATTTTAAATGGGGTGCAATGGTTTTTACATCTACACTTGCAGCGGATATTTTATTTTATTCTATGAGTGAGTGGGCAATGTATGCAAATGAAAGCCATATAACTGATATGGGATCAATTCAGGATTGGGCATCAACATTTCCTTTGTTCCATTGGGGCCCAATTGCTTGGGGAATCTACATAGTGCTTGCTGTTGCATTTGGATTTATGATTCATATCAGAGGGCGAAATAAGCAACGTTTTTCTGAAGCGTGCCGACCTTTATTTGGAGATAAAGTTGATGGAGTGCTTGGCAAAATAATAGATTTAATCTGTGTGATTGCTTTGCTATGTGGTACTGCAACAACATTTTCGGTAACCACACCGCTTTTATCTGCAGGGATAAGCAGAGTAACCGGATTGCCTAATACGGTCGGTTTGGTTATAATGATTTTAATTTTAATAGCGGTTGTTTATACGGTTACGGTATTATTTGGAATCAAGGGTATTTCAAAACTCGCCTCATTCTGTGTGTATCTCTTTTTTGCCCTGTTAATTTATGTGGTTGTTTGTGGTGGACAGTGTGTTTATATCATAGAAACCGGTATTTCAGGCATGGGCAATATGATTCAGAATTTTGTTGGTCTTGCTACATATACAGATCCTTTAAGACAGAATATGTTTCCTCAAAACTGGACTCTTTATTATTGGGCTTACTGGATGGCTTGGTGTGTTGCTACTCCGTTTTTTATTGCTGCAATTTCAAAGGGCAGAACAATCAAGAATATGATTCTTGGTTGTTACGCTTGTGGCCTTTCGGGAACCTTTATGTCATTTGTTGTTCTTGGAGGATTTGGTCAAGGGCAACAGATGGCAAACGGAACTGGTTTAGCTGATGTGATATATAACTCGGATTTTTCGATAAATTATGAGGCTATGTTGGATGTCTTCAATGCTTTACCCTGGCCTGAAATCGGCATAGTTGTTTTGGTTGTTTCAATGGTGGCTTTTTATGCAACAACATTTGACACATTAACAATGGTTGTTGCCAATTATTCATACAAGCGTCTTGATTCAGAAGAACATGCGAGCAAATCCATGAGAACATTTTGGGCTGTAGTATTTATTCTGTTCCCGATTGCATTGATTTTTTCTGAAAATTCGCTGTCCAGTCTGCAGTCAGTTTCTATAATTGCAGCATTTCCGGTAGGAATAATCATAATTAGTGTTATTGTCTCGTTCTTCAAAGATGCAAAATTGTTTTTGAACGAAATCGGATATAAGGATGATGTAATTGAATTGCCTTGAGTGAAAATCGTTTCAATCAAAAACAGCCGCCAAATTGGCGGCTGTTTTTGATATCTATTTTTTATAATGCATATTAAGTGTTTCAAATAATATCTTGTTATGTGAAACGGTTTTTCCTAATTTTTCTATATGCTCAATATTTACTACCGTTGGATATTCAAACCCTTCTGCAGTTCTCTGCATAAATGGATTTTTTTGATTGATTTTTTTAACGAGTCCACATTTCTGTAAAAATCTTTCAAAGTCATCGAATTTTTTTGCGAAATTAGTGTTGAAAGAGGTGTAATCAGTTTCGCAATACCATTGATAAATGTCTTTCTTGATAGGTTTGTCACATGGTGAAATATGAGGAATGTCAAAAAACTCAGTCATTTCTTGTGTCCTGGCGTCCATAGTATAACACAAGGATGGTACTCCAGAAAGAATAGGCATTATAGTTCCGTGTATTCTGCTGCCAAAAGAAAAACTGACATTATTGTGTACATAGTAACTCATCCATTGTTGGGTATCTGCAAATAATTTGATTTTGTTGTTTGCAACAGCTCTGACAAAATCGAAGTCACCACGTTTTATATATTTCAGAATTCGTCTGAAAGTGAACGGGTTGGACACAAAATATTCAGGATCGTACAAAACCTTTCCGTTTATGTCCTGGCAAACAAAGTCGGAAGAACGGATGCTTCTGTCTGAAACGGGTAATTTAAATGTTCCGTTAATGGTTGAAACGAATTCCTTTTTTGAAACTTTATTGTTCGAAATGGTCAAATCTCGACCCATCTGAAAAATTGAAGGGCATCCAGTAACTACAGCGTTTTTAAAGCCGAGTCTTTCAAAAAATTCAGCTGTAAAATATCCCCTGAGAGCAAATTCGCCGCCAGTATTATATACTGAAGATATAAACTTGGTTGCAGGTTTTTCTATTGCATTAACCAAAGAATCGATTTCATCATATGATTTAGCTTGTATGCCACAAGCAATAACATATACAGGAATTTTGAGTTTGCTGATATGAGATGCTCTCTTTTCCAAATAAGGTATCCAATTATAGTGGAAACAGTTGGCCAATGGTAAAAGAACACAATCATAATTGTTGTTAATATAGTCTTCAGACAATTCATCATATCCGAATTCATATGAAGTTTCTTTATTGTCTATTTCAGATAAAATTCCTTGCAGCCAAACTTTGTTACCGAAATTTGGAATTTTACCATCCAATTCGTTTCTTGCTCTTTCTGCGAGTGTGGAATAATCGGCTTTTCTGAAATCACTCATACCTAATTTATTAGGTGGATAGTAAATTAAAATTCTTTTCATATTATAACCTTTCATATGATGAATGTAGAAATTATATCTCCATTATATAGCTTTCATAAAGAAAAATCAATATTTCATGCAAAATATGATATTTGAATCAAAGTCTGATATGAGTAAAAAGTTTGACGCTTATATATAGAAATTTCCAAAGCATTGCAGATTTTCTGCAATGCTTAATTTTTTTCATTTTCTATATTGTAACAATCAATTTTTTGATAAGTTTTTTCGTCACCATCTGTCATAACCAAGTAAAAGGTGGTGATAAGATGAGTGTGAAAATCAAAATAGAACCAATCAAATCAAAGAATATTTTTAATGATTTCATAAAAAAGCATAAATTCGAATTTGCGGGGATGTCGGTAAGCGGCAACAAGAAAGTATACAACCAATATGTAATGTGTATCAGCGATGAGCCATTAACGGAAACGGTCAGGGATGCGTTAGAGAGCATTGACGCGGACTATATTTTATATTCAGGGAAAGCATACGGCAGTTACTGTGTTGCGGCAGAGATAAAGTTTTGATGAAAATGCGATTGTTTTGTCGGCAGATATGTCATAACTATGTCAAATAAGACGTAGGGAGAGTGACAGCCGAACATAACAAAAGCAGACAGGAGTGCTGCCGTGAAAGAGCGTGATAATTCACGCAAAAATGGTTACAAGCGTTGTAAATAACGATTGTAACCAGATTTTGCGGCGCAGTAACGGATTGCGGATGCAATCGGGCATCATCGTGGCGGGCATGTCGAACCCGTCAGATCCGCCGCTCGGGGCTGTTTATTGCAGCGAAAACAGAGCCAAGACAATTCACCAGAATAATATATAGAAAAGGAAGATCAGTATGTGTAACGATTTTTATGTGTGCAGAGAAAATGAATTGGAAACGTTGATAAAAAGAGAAAGTTTCAAACATAACAAATGTCCGAAGCTATATATGGCGGGATATACGAAATTCCTGAATTGGGTATACGAGGATTACACCCCCGATAGCGACTATACCCACGAAAACTTTTATTTCGTTGACTATTCGGATGATGGTGAAGATGCAGTATGGGATAAGTTTTTTGCCCATATGGCATTAAAATCTTTCAACGAAGAAGAATACGAAAAAATTACAATAGATAAGGAAGAATACAGCATTGACATCTTTTACAACGAGTTTGAATACTGCAGTTTATCTGCGTTCTGGCACAGCACACAGATGAGTGAAGGGGAGATTGAATGGCTAAGAGGCAAAGACGGTTGAGTGTTACTCAACAGATAATGAAAGATGTTGACGATAAGCTGAAAGCAAAAGCTTATCCCAATCACAAAACCTACCGTCAGTTTCTTCGGCACAGCTATAAATATGTGCAGTTTTGCAGAGAGCATTATGATTGCCGTGATTATGAGTCTTGTTGCAGTATGGAGTACGCTCAGTCGTATTGTGACTATCTGAAAAAACAGGGGTATACAGCCAGCACGATTCACACCTATCTTGCGGCTGTGGCTGTATCGTTCGACGGCGTAAAACTCAAGGATATCAACAAACCTGTGCGGCATACCGCCGAATATATCCGAGGCAGAAAAGAACCTTTTGCACCTCAGAAATCATCCGATTTATCGCATGAAACATGGAAAAGTCTTGTGGATTTCAATTTGGCGGTCGGGCTCAGAAAAAGAGAACTTCAAAACTTAAAGGGTAAAAATTTTAAACAGGATGAGAGCGGATACTGGTCAGTTGAAGTTTTGCGAGGTAAGGGCGGAAAGTATACACTGAACAGACTTAATAAACCTGAAGATGTAGAGTTTATACGTAAATATTTTGAAAGAGTAGGACCCGATGAACCCGTGTTCCCACCCGAGATGTTCAAAAATCATCTGAATCTTCACAAACTCCGTGCCGAATCGGCAAAAGAATATTATAAGATTCAACTGAAAAAGATTCGTGAAAACCCCGAATACGCCAAGCAGCTGGAAAAAGAAATTCTGGCACGATGGAACGAGTATAACATCAATCCGAAAACGGGGAAACCGCGTTATTTTGACAAAAAGGAGATACGCGGCTGGTGGGTGTTGCGCGGCAAAAACCGCTTGAAAGCAAAAGAATTGGGTAACAATGGGAAATACCTGAAATTACCCGTCATGGCGACGAGTATTTTTAAATTGAGTCACTGGAGAAATGATACAACAATTTTTTCATATCTGAACACATAAGATTGAATTTTTTTGAATTGTTTTTCGGACAATCTGTCATAACTGTAAAAAATGAGTCGTGCGGAGAAAATTTTTAAAAAATCTTCGGAAATTAACAGAATCTGTCAAAAAAACCATAGCGAAAAATTTTTTGCATTTTAAATCTGTCATAACTAAGGCAAATTAACAGAA
>JAZSLR010000137.1:0-44492 GCA_045535475.1 Acutalibacteraceae bacterium
TAAGATTTCAAATGATTTCTTGTTCATTTCATCACTTCCTCTCCTTCGGTTATTTTATCATACTAAATAAAACATATCAACAGCCAAAAATTTTGAAGGAACACCTTATACATTATATTAAAATCAACAATCACTTCAACACTTATTTATCAATGAGCAACAAGCGATGATGAGCGAAAAAAAGGGTGAAAAATACGGCACGCGGTAAAATTTGTCCCCCGAAATGATGGATTTTTATACATTGAAATGTATAAAATCCGTTGACACATAAGGGATTGCGGTTTTCTGCGGGGGACATATCGGGGGACATATAGTGTTCGAAAATGTACGATATTTTACGGTAAAGTGCGAATCTGGAAAAATAACTTTTGACAAAGAAAAAGCCCGTAAACCCTTATATATCAAGGATTTCCGGACTTTTTTGTGGCAGGGGCAGAAGGACTTGAACCCTCGGCACGCGGTTTTGGAGACCGCTGCTCTACCAACTGAGCTATACCCCTATATATTTTATGGTGGGCCATCAGGGACTCGAACCCCGGACCAACCGGTTATGAGCCGGTTGCTCTAACCAACTGAGCTAATGGCCCATACGCGCTGCTCACTTGCAACGTATGATATAATATCAAAAAGTTTCCGATTTGTCAATATCATTTTATAAAATTTATAATTTTTTTATCCTGCTTATTAACAATATAATTAATTTGTGATATACTGTCAATAGAATAGGGGAGATAATATGCAAATTGTTATTCTGACAGCTCTCGGCGTCGGCGGAGCAACATTGATAGGCTCGCTGATCGGCTTTTTATTCAAAGGCATTTCTCACAGATTTTCCGACATCGTTCTTTCATTTGCGGCAGGAGTTATGCTTGCCGCGGCAGTGCTCGGACTTATTCTTCCGTCGATTGAATACGGCGGAAAATACGGAATTATTATCACTGTTATCGGCATTTTCATCGGCGCAGTCTGCCTTAATTTAATTGATAAAATCGTACCTCATCTTCACAGACTTATAGATGCCGATACCGAAGAACACAAGAAATCAAATCTAAATAAAGTACTGCTTTTTGTAACTGCGATTGCGATTCACAATCTTCCCGAAGGCATTGCCGCGGGTGTCGGATTCGGTTCGGGTGATAACAGTCAGGCGCTTATTATTGCGGGCGGTATTGCGCTGCAGAACATTCCCGAGGGAATGGTTATTATTGCACCGATGCTTTCGGCGGGTGTTTCGCCAAGAAAAACATTTATCTGCGCAATGATTACGGGTCTTGTTGAGGTATTCGGAACATTAATCGGATATTTCGCAGTCAGTGCCGCAGCGTTTATTCTGCCTTTTGCGCTTGCTTTTGCAGGCGGCACAATGCTCTATGTAATAAGCGATGAAATGATTCCCGAAACCCACGCACACGGCAGCGAGAGGGGAGCAACGTACGCTCTTTTGGTCGGCTTCTGCGTGATGCTGGTTACGGATGTTTTACTCGGATAGAAATACAGATAATAACAGCGGCTTGTAAAATACAAGCCGCCTTTTGCAGTTATTTAGAAAGTTTAATTGTATAAAGCCAGTTGCTGTCAACTGTATCGGGATTGATTGCAGGGAAAACAATTTCAGCTTTGCCGTTGTTATTCTTTATTTCAAGCTCCGCATCGCTTCCGAGAAGTGTTGCCTTGAGAGCATCATCATAATCAACAAGCTCAAGAAGCTGTGAACCGAAGGGGAATCTGTTGATGATTGCATAAACGTCGTCGCCCTTGCGTGTGTAATAAACGCCGTCCTGCTTGGATTTTGAATAAATTCTTGTTGAATAAATTGCTTCGCCGTTAACGCGCAGCCAATCGCCCATCTGAAGAAGTCTTTCTTCCATAATAACGGG
Organism: Acutalibacteraceae bacterium; assembly: GCA_045535475.1. Lineage (GTDB taxonomy): Bacteria > Bacillota > Clostridia > Oscillospirales > Acutalibacteraceae > CAG-177. Next base: position 1,878 of record JAZSLR010000137.1, read on the forward strand.
GATTGTTCCGTCGGCAGCAGGTCCGATGTTCAGAAGGAAATTGCCACCCATTGAAACAAGGTCGCAGAGCATTTCGATAAGCTCTTTTGCGCTCAGATAATCCGCAAGGTCCTCGTTGCGGTTAAAGCCGAACGACCTGCCGATTCCTCTGCACTCTTCAAAGGGTCTGTCAAGCTCAACATCTTCAATCTTTTTGTCAGCTTCAATCCAGCCGTATTCGGTTGTGAAATTGCCGCCGAGATGTCCTCGTGTTTCCTTACCCCAGCGGTCATTGGGAACAATGTAATCCTTTACGCTTGATTCATTATATAGCCACTGAAGGAATTCGGTTGAATGCCATACCGATGAAGGATGGTCCCATTCGCCGTCGGTAAAGAGCGTGTTGGGCTGATATTTTTCAACCAGCTCCTTAAGCATCGGAATAAGATGCTCAAGCGCATACTGTTCGGGATTTTTGAGATAGGTGGGGTGGAACCACTCATAAACCGAGTGATATACGCCGAATTTAACATCCGTGCCCTCAAGCGCATCCTTCATTTCCTGCAGGAAATCCCTGTGAGGTCCGACATCAACGCTGTTCCAGTTCCAGGCATAATCGGATTTATAAAGGCAGTATCCGTCGTGATGCTTCGAAACAAAATTGATGTATTTTGCACCGCTCTTAACAAAGAGGTCTGCCCATTTATTTGCATCAAAAAGCTCTGCGGTAAAGCCTTTGACGAAGTCCTCATACTTGGCATTTTCGCCGTAAACACGTTTATGGAAAGCATAAGCCTCGGTTGATTTATCTTCAATCTGCCTCATATACCATTCAGCATAGTCACCCTTCTTTGTGAACGAAGGAACGGAATATAATCCCCAATGGATAAAAATTCCGAACTTTGCATCGCTGAACCATTCGGGAACGGGACGGGAATTGAGGGATTCCCAATTATTTTCATACATAATTATTTACCTCCGCTTGAAATTATAATTCAGTATATCATTATGAAAATTCAATGTCAACGATTTGAACAGCAATTAAATAATGCAATTAATTTTGCTCTTGCAATATCAAATAAAATATAGTATGATTTATTTATTATTTAACTCATAACAAAGGAATGTTTCAATGCAATTTGTTGTAATGGATCTCGAGTGGAATAACACTTACGCAAAAAAAGCCAACGGATATATCAATGAAATTATTGAAATCGGTGCCGTTAAGCTCGATGAAGACCTTGAAAATATCGATACTTTTTCCTGCATTATCCGTTCTCAGATAGGTAAAAAACTCAGAGGCTCCGTCAAGAGGCTGACCCACCTTACCAACGACGACATCAGCGGGGGAATGCCGTTCACCAAAGCGTTTTCGCTTTTCAGAAAATGGATAGGAAACGAAGAAACCGTTATTGTTACCTGGGGCGACAGCGACATCCGCGTTTTGCTTGATAATTTCAAATATCTCAACGGCATAAAAATTGTTCCGTTTCTCAAAACATACTGCGACCTTCAGAAAAGCTTTCAGAAGCATTCAAAAAACAGCAGAGGTCATCAGACGGGATTGCTGGCTGCCGCCGAAATTGTCGGCATCGACCCCGAAATGTATATCCATCACAGAGCGCTCGGCGACAGTATGCTCACTGCGGATATTCTCAAAAAAATCTATGAGCTCGGTATTGTTGAGCCTGATTTTGTTGCCTGCGATGATGAGTTCTATTCAAGGCTGCTTTACAAAGCAAAAGTAATCAGAAATATCGACAACCCGCTCGTTGACAAAAAACGTCTTAATCACACCTGCGAATCCTGCGGCGGTGCCTGCGAGCAGCTGTCAAACTGGAAATTCCACTGCCAGTTCTTCAGAGCAAATTTTTACTGTGAAAACTGCGATTTAACATATTCCGTCGGCGTCAGATTCAAACGTCTGTATGACCAGGTTGAATTCCGAAAAATCGTTTCCGTTATTGAGCCGGAGCCGATGATAGAAACGGAGGAAGCTGAAGAATGAAAATACTTGTAACCGGCGGTGCCGGCTTTATCGGATGCAATTTTGTGTATTATATGCTCGGCAAGCATCCCGATTATTCAATTGTCTGCCTTGATGCACTGACCTATGCAGGCAATCTCAAAAGCCTTGACAAGGCAATGAAAAACAGTAATTTCAAGTTTGTGAAAGGCAGCATTGCCGATAAGGAACTTGTTAATAAGCTTTTTGAGGACGAAAAGTTTGATGTTGTTGTCAATTTCGCCGCCGAAAGCCACGTTGACCGTTCAATTGAAAATCCCTTTATATTTCTTGAAACAAACGTTATGGGTACAGCCTGCCTGCTTGAAGCGAGCAAGAAATACGGTGTCAGCCGATTCCATCAGGTTTCAACCGACGAGGTTTACGGCGACCTTCCTCTTGACAGACCCGATTTGTTCTTCACCGAGGATTTGCCGCTCACAACCTCAAGCCCTTATTCCGCTTCAAAAGCTTCGGCTGACCTTCTGACCCTCGCTTTTCACAGAACATACGGACTTCCGGTAACAATTTCCCGTTGCTCCAATAATTACGGCCCTTATCAGTTCCCCGAAAAGCTCATTCCGCTTATGATAGTCAGAGCGCAGGAAAATCAGCCTCTTCCCGTTTACGGTCAGGGACTCAACGTGCGCGACTGGCTCTATGTTGAGGACCATTGCAAAGCAATCGATATGATTATTCATAACGGCAGAGTCGGCGAGGTCTATAACGTAGGCGGTCACAACGAACGCCGCAATATTGATGTTGTAAAAACAATTCTCCGTCAGCTTTCAAAACCTGAATCGCTGATTACATATGTCAAGGACCGTGCAGGGCACGACCTCAGATATGCAATCGACCCATCAAAAATATCCTCCGAGCTTGGCTGGGAGCCCGAAACGGGATTTGACGAGGGTATGAAAATGACCATTCAGTGGTATCTCGACAACACCGAATGGACGGATGAAATCAAAAGCGGCGAATATGCAGAATACAGCAAAAGAATTTACGGATAAAAGCAAATCCGCATCGGTTTTTTGACCGGTGCGGATTTTTTTATAATATTCTATGCCATAATAACAAAAATGAATTTAAAGCAGGCTGCAAACAGCTTTGCAAGCCAGGATGACTCTGCGCTGGTGAATTTAATTCTGCCGAAAACAACGGAGCCGTCATAATTCGTTACCTTTGCAATAATATATGCCGACCCTTCGCCGATGCATCTGACGTAGCCGTTTTTTGAAACGACAAAAGCGGATGTGTTATCCGATGACCACTCAACCTTTTTATAAACCGAATCAACGGGGTAGGGTTTAACCGTAACTTTTTCACGCTTAAGAATTTCTATGTTTCTTTTCGATGCAGAAAGAGTGATGCCCGTTGCCTTTTTATAAACAAGCTTTGTCATTGCGCTTCTGATTGCGGCTGCCTGCTCATCAACAATTCTCTGCTCACACGAGCGTTTGCCGCTGACATCAACCGAAAGAGCATCCTGAAGAATTTCAAAGTTGGTGTAGTTTTTGGGATTAAGCTTTTTTGCATCATTTACCGCAAGATTATATCGCTCATAATTTGCGGGTTTCGGGTCTTTAATGATAACGTCGGTACGGTAATCCGTCACTTCGCCGAAATCATTCTGTGTGATAACGCAATAATAGTAGTAGGCTGTATCATCATCGGTAAACGTATAAACAGGCGAGGTTGCGCCCTCAATCGGATTACCGCCTTCGTTTGAATTAACCGTGTTGGAATACCATTGATAAGTCAGGTCAAAGCCGACAGCGCTCACAACAACGGTGCCGCTGATGCTGTTAATGTTTTTGGGGATTTCATCATAAAGGCACGGAATCGGGCGGAAGGTATGACCGTTATTATCCGCAAATGTCTGCGCAACGCTTCCGCTGCTTCCGTAAACGGTAAGGTTTGTTGCCGTTCCCGTTGCTTCAACGAAACGGTTCGAAAGCATAACACCGCTGTTATCTGGGAATGCCGATGCCGTCTGCAGATTTCTTGCATCAATAAAATCGATTTTACAGTTTGCAAGCGCAAATTCAGAAAGAGCAGTGACGCTCTGGATGTTAAGATACATAACATTTTTGCATCCCGAAAGGGTGTAGTCGGCAAGGGTTTTCAGATTTTTAAACGAGATTGAAAGAATATTCGGTGCGCTGCCGAACATATATGCCGAAGTTTTGCTCAGATTCGGTGCAATAAAAGCCTGCAATGCGTTCGAAAACTTCGGGAAAGTTGTTGTGCCCGCTCTGTAAACCGCAGATTCAAAGCTTGTCATCTCGGGAAGATTGATGATTCTCAGAGATGTGCAGTTATTGAATGCCGTGGAATAAACGGTGGCGGCGGATTCAAGACAAATCTCACCCAGCGAAGTGCAGTTTTCAAACGCCCTTCCGTTAACATAGGTTGCATCGGGAATATGAACATAAGTCAGGGATTTGCATCCGTTGAACAAATCAGCCGAAATAAAGCTGAGTCCGAGAATTTCGGCAGATGAAAGAGCAGTGCAGTTTCTGAATGCTTCGTTTGAAACATTTGAAAGAGAGTCAATCTGAACGCTGACGAGTGCGGGACAGCTCAGAAACGCGCTCTTGCCGATTGAATTAACCCTTCCGAGGTCAACATCGGACACAGCCGAATACTGAAACGCACCCTCATCAATGCTTGTTAATGCTTCTAATTCAATCGAGAAGGTTGTTCCCGTCAGAGAATAATGACCGCTGCACACATAGTAATATGCGTATTTACCGATTGATGAAACTTCTCCGAGATAAATATTCTTAAGCCATACGCAGTTATAAAACGCATAGTCGGAAATTTTCGTGACACCTTTTGCGGAGATTGTCTTTAAAACGGTGCAGTCCCTGAATGCATTGCTGCCAATCGATGTAACCGAAAGCGGAAGAACTATTTCGGATATATCCATCCCTTCAAATGTGCTTTCACCGACCGCCGTAACTGTTATTCCGTTAACGGTATCGGGAACGGTAAAGCTCTTTTTTGAGCCGAGATAAGCGGTAATAACACCCGATGCATCGACCGACAAATCGGATTCATTAATATACGGAACGATAATCGACGCAAAGGTTGCAACCGATGAACGGTATCTTCCGTCGCTGTATGCAACGGCATTAATAACCGTTGTTTCGGGAATATGAATCGGTTTTCCGTCGTAAATAACGGCAGAGGGATTAGTTTTTGAAGGTACTGACCTGTCGGTTGTGTAATAAATAACCGAATCGGGAGTATCGCAGTAAATCTCAAGGTCGATTTCTTCCTGCGAAATCGCGGTGCTGTGCGAAAAATACGGAGCAAGTGTCTTTTCTTTTGAATTTACGGGGTCACTGAATTCGGGGGCGCGGATTATACCGTTACCGTATTTGATTTCTGCATCGGTTTCCTGAACATAAACTGCATTTTCAATCAGAATATCTTTCAGATCTTCGCAGGATAAATCCGAATCATAAGAAAGAACCGTTGCCGCAAGAGCCGCAACAAGAGGGGAGGCAAACGATGTTCCGCTGACCGTCTTATAAGTGCCGTTGATGTTAGCGGTGTAAATTCCGACACCCGGTGCAGCCAGGTCAACATCTTCGCCCCTTGTGCTGAAATTGGCTATAATGCCCGATTCGTTCGTTGCGCCGACTTTGATAACGCAATCGTAAGATGCGGGGTAATATTTAGTGTCGGAAGAGTCATTTCCCGAAGCGGCAACAAGAAGAATATCCTTGCTGTCGGCAAAATTCACCGCATCTTTCACCGTTTCGGAGCTTTCCGAAAGAGAGATGCTCATATTAATAATGTCAACACCGTCGTTAACGGCGCAGATTATTCCCGCCGCAAGAGTCAGAACCGTTCCCTGGCCCCATTTGTCAAGAACCTTATACGGCTTAACAATAACGTTGTCAAGCGTGCTGTCAATAACAACACCCGCAACCTGAGTACCGTGACCGTTATCATCGGCGGAGCTGTTTGCCTCGCCGCTTGTGCTTGTGTTGACTCCCGTGGGAATTACTCTGCCGTTAAATGAAGGATGATTTTCGTCCGTACCGGTATCAAGAACGGCAACAACGGTTTCTTTAAGCTCAACGCCGCTTGAAACAACGCTGTTATTGAGTTTGTTCATTCCGATGTATCCGGGTCCCCAGGAAATGTATTCTTTGACCTCGGCAAGCGGTGTTTCCTCAGCATTCAGCGCATATATCGCTCTGTCGGGTTCAACGTACTCAATTCCCGCGCGGCCTGAAAAATAATCATATGCCTTTGCCGTTGCTTCGGGGGTATCATAAGCAAGAACCCATAAATTGTTATAGCCGCTTATAACCTTTGCCGCGCCTCGGGTATCAATATTGTCGGAGCTTTTAACAATAAGTCTGCACGACTGAAATTCCGAATGTTCATATTTATTTTCAACGGATGCAGAAATATTAAATTCGGAATCGGAATCTCTTGACTCCTGCATCAGAAGCTCAATTTTGCTCGCAAAATCAGCAGCCGTCACGGTGTCCGTGTTTTTTGTTACGTAACACATAACTGAAAAAAGCGGAACCGACAGCATAATAACCGCTAAAAATATACAAAGCAGTTTTTTCATTATCTGACTGACCTCCAAATACGCTGTGTATATCAATTAATTCTATATAATAATTATACATCATCTTAAATCTTTTTTCAAATAATAAAAGACAAATAATTTATGTTTTGTCTGTTTTTCTCCATATTTAAATGAAAATATTATACAGATTGTATTATTCTATATTTCGAAAAATAAAAATACGACGTAAAAGTTGAAATTTGCGTCAATATGCTTTATAATGAAACCGAAAGGATGTGTTTTTTATGTTAAAAGAATTGGTTATCAAAAACCGTTCATACAGAAGATTTTACGAAGATACACCCGTTACCGAAGAAACTCTGCGTGAGCTTATCGATATCACCCGTCACACCGCATCAACAGTTAATTCTCAGGCGCTGAAATTCAGACTTATCACCTCGGATTCGGAGAGAAATATTGTATTTGACAATCTTGCGTGGGCAGGCCTTTTAAAAGACTGGGACGGTCCCGAAGAAGGGGAGCGCCCAGCCGCATATATTATTATTTTATGCGACCTTGCAATCGGCAGCAACAAGCATTTTGACGACGGCATTGCCGCTCAGACAATTCTTCTTGCCGCCGCTGAAAAAGAGCTCGGCGGATGTATGTTCGGAAGTGTAAACAGAAAGAAGCTTGCGGAGGAACTTGAAATCGACCTTGAAAAGTATTCAATCGACCTTGTTATCGCGCTCGGCAATCCGAAAGAAACGGTTAAAATAGTTGAAGTTCCCGAAAGCGGAAGCACTGCCTATTATCGCGACGAAAACGGAGTACATTATGTTCCGAAGCGCTCGCTTGATGATTTAATTATCTGAGGAGGTAATATTATGGCTATAAAGCTCAACAGCGACCCCGAAATCGTTAAAATGATTAAAGAAGGGCTGAAAAAGAAAGACGGATACTGCCCTTGCCGTACCGAAAAAAAAGAAGAATATAAGTGCATTTGCCGTGAATTCAAGGAACAGATTGCCGACCCTGATTTCGAGGGGTACTGCCACTGTATGTTATACTACAAAAAAAAACTGATAACCGCATTCCCGTTCACTTGACAAATCGTTTCAATAATGATAATATCAAGTGACAAATGCACCTGTGGCGGAATTGGCAGACGCGCCAGATTTAGGATCTGGTATCTTTGATGTGCAGGTTCGACCCCTGTCAGGTGCACCATACAGTATAAATCCGAACCTTATGCCAATCGGCGAAGGGTTCGGATTTCTTATTTTTTGCTCAAATATTCTCTTGTTCGGTTATTATCCAAAAACCATATTATTGATTTTTTTCATCGATTGGTGTATATTTAACACAAAGAGAAAGGGGAGTTTTGAGATGAAAAATATTCTGAAAATTACTTTTACGGCATTTATACTGTTTATTGTTGCAGTGTTAGCCGGCGTTTCTGCAAGTGCGTTGAGTTTCGACTCTGATTTGCAGTATCAAACCGAAAGCTCGGTCACTCTTTGGAGCAAAAAAGAGTATAAGGGCGAAAGCAAGAAGCTCGGAATCGGTGAATATGCAACTGTTGATTTTAAAATAAAAAGCATCAGCGTTCCGCAGGAATACGCGGTTTATGTTTACAGCGAAAAGAATTTTGAGGGTACGGAGTATTATTTCAATGACAGCGTTGATAAACTTCTTAAATTCAGTTTAACCGACGGGTTTTTCTACGTTGAAGAAATCAAAAGCATAAAAATAGCCTTGATTGAAAGCGAAGCGGTTGATATAACCGAGCTTAACGATGAACTGAAAAATCAGATTATGATTAATTATGCTCCTCGTATACATATGGCAGACGGAGATCCTTATGAGGCCGTTTCAATGGATTGGACATTTGAAAAATTTGACCGTGTTATGGATAGCGACGGCAATTCGCGCCTTGTGATGAAAGAGAAAATTGACGGTCCGTTCGATATATGTGAAACCTTCTATGGCGATCAGGAATCAGCTGCAGCATATGCATTCTGGGTAGAAAAAGATAACAATTATGTTGATATTGTCTATTTTGTTTATTGTTCTTACGACAGCGGCAAATATATATGGCTTTTAAACAGTATGGTCGGCGGCCATCCCGGTGACTGGGAACATTTCACATTAAGATTTTTAAAATATGAAGAAGACGGCAAAACATATCTCCGACCTGTAAAAACAGCCTTTGCAGCCCATACCTTTGCTGAAATTGCAACCTGGGAAGAATTGGAGATGTTTGACGACACCCACAGCATAATTTACTGTGCGGCAGGTACTCACGGCTTATATCCTCATATCGGCACATATACTTATTACAATTTCATCATAATAAAGCTTCAGGATGAGTGCTCTGTCGGCGAAGCCTGGGACCTTTGGCAACCCGGCAAGCTTGAAACCTTTGAACTTGTGCCCGAAGAAAGCTGTCGCGCCCTTGCAGGCTCAAAGTGGGCAGCGGCTTTTGGCTATGATGTTGAAAATCCCGACAGTCTTGCAACGCTTTATTGGGGAAATGAAGCTGAATATCCGCCGTTTATGAACAGCGGTCCTCAAGGTCCGCAGTTCAAAACCGAAATGACAAGCACATCAAGCTTTAAATAAGCTTATGTCACGCTGCTTTCACAGTAAGTATTTGTTTATCATACACAATTTAAATACTCCGGGCAGATTTCAGATGAAATCCGTCCGGAGTTAATTTTTTTATCGGACAACAACTCTGTTTTCCGATTGGATAACAAGATGATTCTGCCCGTAAAGTCCCGCCTTTTTGGGTTTATATTTTAAAAATACATTTCGGCATAATCATTAATAATATTTTTTGCCTGCAACGCAGTTTCGGGGTCCTTATCCAGCGCGTGACCCGAGTTTTCATAAATCAGCAAGTCATTTTTTATTCCCATTTCATTCAAAAGACCGATGAAATTTTCAATATGTTCAAACGGAACAAGCTCATCGAATTTTCCCTGGAAAACTGCAGTCGGAACACAATTTTCAGAAACATAGAATTCGGGAGATATCTTTCTGAGTTCCCTTTGCTGCTCATCATTTAAAAAATTCTCTTTATTAATTTTTATACCGCAGCAATGTGAAAGCACACCGTTTTTCCAATCTTCGAATTCACCCGATATGCCCATCAGAAAATCGGATTTTGAGCAGTAAACAGGGGGGCAGTTAACGCAAGCCGCAACGGGCGTTACGGGAGCTTCGTTCATTCTTGTATAAGCATAGAGAAGCGACAGATGTCCGCCGGCAGAGCCGCCCGAAAGAATCAGTTTTTCAGCATTGAATCCGTATTCACAAAGCTTGGTTTTTATTGTTTTCAGCGCCGATGTTACATCGTCAAGCTCATCGAAAACATTTATATCTTCGGTAACATAACGATAGTTCATCGAAGCACAAACATATCCGAGATTGCAGAAATGCTCTGCATCGGGATGATGAGCCGTTTTATCGCCCATAATCCACCCGCCGCCGTGAATATAAAGTATGATACCCGAATCGGATTTCAGATTCTTCGGAATAAAAATATCAACCTTCTGCCTTTCGTGGCTTCCGTATGCAATATCGTTCAAAAGAATTATATTATCCATATAAATCCCTCATCAAAATAAATTTTTTTCATTTTTATATTAGCATAATTATTTCAATTAATCCGAATATAAAAAATCCGAGGTGAATGACCTCAAAAAAAGAATTAACATTATAAAAAATAAAAACCACTCCCGAAGAAGTGGTTTTCTGGTGGAGACGGAGAGGATCGAACTCTTGACCTCTTGAATGCCATTCAATTCACGCAAAATCGCACCCTGTAAAAATGCTTATAAATTCCAGAAACTATTTATTTCTTCCAAATCAAAAGAAGTATTTATATTAAATTCTTTATCGGCAACAAAAAAAACAGAACCTTTTTTTCCTTTTGCAATTAAAGCATTCATATAATCACACAAGTCATTCGGAGTGTTTGTGATTTCATTGTATGTGTTTCGCAGTATATTCAAAGCACTGTTGCGAAAAATGCAGAAACCCGTTCCTTTGATATTGTTTTTTATGTGACACGGTTTTTCGGTACAGCTTATCAAAGTGAATTTTTCATCCGTTTCAACCGAAAAGTTATTTTTAATCTTCTGAGGATTTTCTTCATATGTAACACCGCAGAAAAAGTCTGCACCTGATATTGCGAAAAGCGATTTAACGGTTTCTATTTGTAAATTAATAAAAATTTCATCAGCCAACTGTAAAACAACATCCTCGTTGCTTTCAATTATACAAAGTGCTTGTATCAAAGCATTAATTAGACCTTTTTGTTCTTTTTGTGTTACATAAGATACTTCCAGTCCTTTGTATTCATAGCCAATTGCGCCCTTAATCATTTCGCCTTCTTTTCCGACAACAATATAAGCCTCATCAATTTCAAGTCGCAACAGATTATCAAGGGCGTACTCTATTAATCTTTTTCCGTTTATTTTCAGCAACGGTTTACAGAAATCTTCACTACTGCTGTCTTTTAAACGAGTACCGTCACCTGCTGCCAAAATTATACCAACCATTCAAATCTCCTGTTTCAGATATATTTATCTGCAATGCGCTTGACTTCATAATAAATCCGTTCTGAATCAAGAGTCATTAAAACTCCGTTTTTCATAACAAAATTTCCGTTGACCATAACTGATTTAACCTCGCTTCCGTTTGCACTGTAACAAAGAGCTGAAACTGTATTATTGTTTGGAAAAAGTGAAACTGAAGAGAGATCTAAAAAAATCAAATCTGCGAAGGCGCCTTCTGAAATAACGCCTGTTTTTTTATCCATACCCAAAGCTTTGGCGGGATTTATTGTTGCACATTTCAGAACATCATTTACAACCAAGTCTGTTGCATTTTCGTTTTTAGCTTTATGCATCAAGGAAAAAATTCCTATTTCCCTGAACATATTCAAAGTGTTATTGCTTGCTGCACCATCTGTACCAAGACATACATTTACATATTTATGCTGCATTGACACAACAGGTGCTGTACCGTTACCAAGCTTTGCGTTGCTTGAAGGATTTGTGACAACATTAACATTGTTGAATTTTAAGATATCAATATCATTTTCGTTCAGTTTAACACAATGGGCAGCAATAGTTTTACTGTCGAGAAATCCTATATCATTTAAAAATTCAACAGGTGTTTTATGGTGTGTGAGTAAACAGTCATCTAATTCTTTTTGACTTTCGGAAAGATGAATATGTTTCAACATATTTCTCTTGTCGGATTCCTCGTTAATTTGTGAGAGCAGTTTTTCGGTACAGGAATATATAGAGTGAGGTGATAAAACAAATTTTAACAAATCACTCTCATACAAGGATTTTTCCGCTAACGCACTTTTAAACACATCATAACCATCGGTATATAAATCTGTGCCGGTGATACATCTGCCTGTAAAAGCTCGCAGCCCGGAATCGTTGGCCGCTTTGGCACACTCATTTTCACATATGTGCATATCCAGGTAACAAGTGGTTCCGGTTTTAATCATTTCCATACAGCCAAGCAAAGTAGTCCAATAAAAATCAGACTTGTCCATCTTTGCTTCAATGGGGAAAACTCTGCCGAAAAGCCATTCGTTAAAAGGAACATCATCGGCAAAGTTTTTCATAAAACTCATATATGCGTGAGTATGCAGGTTGATAAGTCCGGGCATAACAAGTTGATTTTCCGCATCAATATCAGTATATTTATCAAGATTATCAATGTTACTTTTACCTACTGCGACAATTTTATTTTCGCTTATAAAAAGATCTTCTTTTCTTGTGAAAAAACCTTTTTCGTCAAACAATAACAGAAGCCCGTTTTTTATTCTGTAATTCATATAAACATCTTCTTATTTATCATATTAGTATTGCGGTTTCAAGCGCAATTTTTATCATATCCGTAAAGGAACATTCTCTTTCTTCTACCGTACACCCCGGACAATCCGGCAATAAAGGTAAATCCGATACGGTACAGATTGCAAGAGCTTTCTTCTTGCAACTCATTGCAGTCAGATAAAGACCGGCAGACTCCATCTCTACTGCTAAAGCGCCTTTGACAGCCCATTTTTTATTTGCCTTTTTATCCGGATTATAGAATAAATCTGTAGAGTAAAACTTACCGACACTTAAATCTGTTCCGAGTTTTGCGGCAACGTTCTGTGCGCAAAAAAGCAAATCAGCTGAACAACTCAGGGAAAGTTTTTCGTTTAAACCAAATTGTTTTACGACATTAGAGTCGGTACAAGCTTCATTTCCGATAACGATGTCTTTCAATTTAAGTTTTTCATCAAGACCTCCGGCGGTACCGATTCTGATAATATTTTCCACATCAAAGAAATTAAACAACTCATATGAATATAAACACATAGAGGGAATTCCCATCCCGCTTGCCATAACGGAAACTTTGCAGCCTTTATAATATCCGGTATAGCCCTGTATTCCTCTGACATTATTAACAAGAACAGCATTTTCAAAGAATGTTTCTGCAATCATTTTTGCACGAAGCGGATCTCCGGGCATTAATACGGTTTTTGCAAAGCCAATATTATTTAACAGTTTGATTTGTGCGGTATTTTTCATAATCTTTGTTCCGTTCTTTATAATAACTCAATAGTTTATTCTTTTATCTTCAACAATCAGAGGCTTCTCAGCACTGTTTTCCACCAATGTAATTATGTACTCAAACATAATGCTGACCAGAATAATAAAAAAGCATATTGCTGCAAATATACACCTGATAATTATTGAGTCCGACAAATCCAACCAAGAAACATCAGGTAAACTCCGGAGCAAAACAAAACAGAATTCCACCAAAACGGCAAGTGCGGAAAACACACTTACTGCAATTGCTTTTCTTGGCAGAGAACGTGAAAACTGAGTAATTCCGCAAATTGCAAAGTCGTAATACTTATTTATATTGAATTTTGATTTTCCTTTTTTTCGTGCATCCTGAGTATAATAAACATAGTCAATATCGGTTGCATATTCGCTGATGATTCCTCTTAAAAACGGATTATTTGCCTTTATTCTCTTCAAAATGTCAATAAAGCTTTTATCGAACAATTCAAATTCCGTTGCGTGAGCTGTCATTTTTACTCCAAAGAATTTAATCATAATAAAGTAAAAAACAGTTCTCAGGAAATATACAAACTTATTCTCTTTGCTTTTATTTTTTACCCCTTGGACAACCTGTGCTCCGTTTTCCCATTTTTTAATAAACTCAGGAATGAGCTCAGGCGGGTTTTGTAAATCTGCGTGAACAATAACAGCGCAGTCTCCTTTTGCCTGCTGCATTGAATAAAAGGTATTTTTCAGATATCCGAAGTTTTTTGAATAAAATACACACTTCACTTCATAATGTTCTGAACAGAGCTTTTCAACAGCGTTTCTCGAGCCATCGGTGGAGCCGTCATCAAAAAACACTATTTCATAATTATAATTTTCGATATTTTTGAACACAGCACTAATTCTGTTATAGATTTCATCAATCATAGAAACCTCGTTGTAAACGGGTACAACTACAGAAATCAATTTCTTGTTATCCATTTAAAGTCACCTTAATCTTGTTGTTTCCTGAATATTATATTTAATAATTTAAAACCGTGCCTGATATAGTTTTTTAAAATAACAGGGTTATGTAAACAATAAACCAGTTTTTTAACAATGTAACCGGGCCTCAGATAGAATCTGAGCAGATATCTGTTTCTTATTTTTTGAATTTCTTCAATTGATACAGTTTGTGTTCCGCTCGTGTTTGGTGAAAAATAATCGTTACCCCAAGCAAAAGACTTGATTGTAGCGTATTCTTCGCATTGCGAGTATAATTCAGTCCCATAATACGGCATCGCAATATGTACCTCTATAAAATCAGGGTCAATTTCAAACATAAATTCAAGAGTATCGATTATATCTTGTCTTGTTTCCCAAGGGAACCCTATCATAAAAAAGCCAAACAGGGGAAGTTTTGATTTTTTAATAAGCTTTGCAGCGCGAAGATTATCTTCACGCGCAGCCCCTTTTTTGATTTTTTTGAGCGTTTCATTATTTCCGCTTTCAAATCCGACTGCAATCATAAAGCATCCGGCTTTTTTGAGTTTATAAAGCAGCTCAACATCAATAGGTTTAACTCTGGAATTTACGGTAAACTCTATTTTTCCGTGAAGTTCTGAGTTGATTATTCTGTCACATAAGGTTGCAGCCCACTCGGCATCTATTGTAAAAGTATCTGCTTTAAAAAAGAAGTTTTTGATACCGTATTTATAATAACATTCTTCTATTTCGGCAAAGATATTTTCCACGCTTCTTTTCCGGACAGTTCTTCCTGAAATAACAGGAGTAAGACAGTATGTGCACTGAGCAGGACAACCTCTGGATACTTGTATTGTAGCCATAGGTTCGCACGTGTCGGGGCGGGGATAGAGTTCGTTTTTCATAAGGTCTCTTGCCGGGAAGGGGATATCGTCAAGATTATCACACCACTTTTCAAAATCGGTTTTTATAAAATCACAATTTTGTTTATATATAATCCCGGGAATATTTTCAAGTGATTTGTGATTTGATATGCTGTCAACAAGATCTCCTATTATCGTATCTAATTCGCCGCCAACGAGACAGTCTATATTACTTAAATCAAGTGTTTTCAGTAACTCAACAGGTGTGTTGAAGAAAATTGCACCTTTAACTATGAACTTGCAACAGTGAGATTCTTTTATCCGTGCTATAAATTCAATATCAGATAAGATGGTGGCATTGGTTGTGCTGATAACAATAATATCGGGATTAAATCCTTTTATATCTCGTTTAACCTCTTCAAAACTTGTTTTTTCAGTTTGATAATCCCTTAAGAATACTTCACAATTATGTTTTCGTAAAACCGCTGCGGCATAACCTATGTCATTACAAGCGTGAACGGTTGCAACCGCTGAGTCATCAAGGTTGCATTGAGCTCGGTCCTCGCTTCTCTGATAGGCTTTTCCCGGAGGGTAAATTAACATAATTCTGTTCATAGTCCTTCATCTCTCCGACTCGAAAATATACATCATAATTTTAACATAATAAGCAATCAAAATCAACATAATTTTTTCATCATTTATCAGTTCGCCTTTACAGTAATTGTTTATAACACATAAAAACTGAGCCATTATAACCCGCAGTAAAAAGCTCGGAGCGGTTGACTTGTATATTATTTTGTGTTAGTATTTTTATACTCTACAAGTTATGGCGGAAAACAAAAAACATAAGGAGTTATTATGAAAAGAAAATTTAAAAATGCAGATCTTGTATTCTGCATAGCTCTTATCTTTAGTTTATTGTTTCTGGGTATATTTCTTTTCGCTTACCCGTTTTCGCGAGATGAAGCTTTTTACCTGTCTGTTCCGTTCCGACTTGTAAACGGCGACAGCTTGGTACAGCATGAATGGCATCTCACACAGTTTTCTTCTTTATTTTCTTATTTACCCACTCTGATATGGGTTGAATTAACGGGATCAGCTGAAGGTGTTGTTGTTTTTTCACGTTGCATATATCTTTCGATTCAAACTGCTTTAACTGCGGTAATATATCTTTTCTTCAGGAAATATAAAATATGGGCAGTTATTGCAGCAATTTTATTTTTCACACAGTCAACCAATGTAATGATGCAGATAAGTTATCATACAATGTTGATGTCATTTCTGCTTCTTCTCACTCTTTCTGTTATTTCAATCTGTAAAAAACCCGCTGTATATTCATATGTTTTTGCGGGAATCTGCTATGGTTTGTGTTGTGTCTGCGATCCGAGTTTCTGTTTTTTGTTTGTGATATATCTTGCTTTTTGTGTTCTGTGGAAGCATAGAAAAGTTTTAACAAAATTCAAACGTAAAAAAGTCAACACAGATAATCAAATTGATTGTTTCTCAAATTCGAATAGTTATAATTACTTTTCCACCCCCAAAGCTGTCATTTGTATATTTTCAGGCATCTTGATAGTTGCCGTAATTGCCGTTGCTTTCTTTTTTATGACCGGAGGAACAATCGCTTCTTTGATTAATAACACAGATAACCTTTTGGCTTTCAGTGAATACAAAACACAAGGGTCAGTGTTCGCTAATTTAATATCAAAAATCGGAGTTGCACTCAAAACTTTCAATTCATTAAGTTTTGATACTTCATTTTTGTTGCTTATAATGTTTGTGGTATTGTTTCAAGACAAAAAAAGAACCCAAAACGCTCACAGATGCATATATCTTTTATTTTCATTTATTTTGGCAGTAATATATGCTGTAGGAGCATTTCAGAAATATACTGAAGAAATCTACTTTGTTGAATTTCCGTTCTTTATTTTTTCTGTAGTTTGTTACATCATAACAAAGAATAAAAACACAACTCTGTTTTATTGTATGTGGATACCGGGTGCGATAGCTGCTGTTTCTCACTTTTTTTCTTCTAACTCACTTTTATCAGCAATAAATATTATTCTTATAATTAACAACACGGCAGGTGTCTTTTTTGTTGCTGACTTATTAAAAGAAATGTATTCTCAACAAAAAAACAATTCACAAAAGAATAAATTATTTCTTAAAACCGCACGTTCCGTGCTATGCATCGCTTTATGTTCACAATTAATTTTACATTTCTCATTTTTTTATTACGGATTATTTACACAAAACAGTAATATCAAAGCATCTGTAGGACCTTATTCGGGAATTTGTATGACAGATAATCAGTTCAACAATTATACAAAATCAATAGCTGATTTGGATATAATAAAAAACCGTGCTGATGAACATACACCGATTTACATTGCATCCTATCAAAGCAACTGGATGTACATTTATTCTGATCTGCCTTTTGCCGCTCAAACAGCATATTATCTCGGTATGCCTTCTCAGGAAGTGTTTCTTGCATACTACCAAGAAAATCCTGACCGTATTCCCGCATATATTTATGTTGATTATTTAGACTATAATCAAAATTATAATTATAACTTTGCAAGAGAGACTATTGATATTTTAAGTGAGACATTCGGTTTTACCGAAGAAGAATTGTCTAACGGCATACTTCTTACAGTAACGGAATATAAATTATCCCTGACCGATGACAAAACAGCACAGTAATCAACCGGTTCTATCGGTTGAACAAGGCTCTTAATGTTTAGATAAACTGAATAAATAACAAAAATCCGAGGCCGCATAAACCTCGGATTTTTTGGTGGAGACGGAGAGGATCGAACTCTTGACCTCTTGAATGCCATTCAAGCGCTCTCCCAGCTGAGCTACGCCCCCAAATCTCTGCCCGAATATATTATCACATATTTTTTAAAAATGCAAGACCAAAATTAAAAATAATCTGCGGATTGATGTTTCTTGACATATTTTAGTTGTAATGTTAAAATAAATACGGTGCTCAGAAATTATGAGCCGTTCGAATATGAATTTTATATCACAACGGGAAATTACGATGAAATACGCAGTAATTTCAAAGCAATAAAATGAATTAAACAGCATAATAAAACCGTATGATATAATTATGAAATATATTTTATGAGGAGTTTTATCGTATGACTGAAAATATTTTTTCCGAACTTATAACAGATTTAGCTGAAAACGGCAATCTTATTATCAGAATGATTACCGCAAGCCTTTGCGGCGTTTTCATCGGATTCGAAAGAAGCCGCAGGCAGAAGGATGCAGGTATCAGAACGCATATGATTGTTGCGCTCGGAGCGGCGCTTGCAATGATTGTTTCAAAATACGGATTCTTTGATTTGCTTGAATATGAAGGCCTCAGAGCAGATGCATCAAGAATTGCTTCAAACGTTATCACGGGTGTTGGTTTCCTCGGCGCCGGCGTGATTTTCGTTAAGGATGTTTCGATTAAGGGACTTACAACAGCCGCAGGCATCTGGGCAACGGCGAGTGTCGGCCTTGCAATCGGCTCAGGTATGTATACCGTCGGTATCGGTGCGACAATTCTTATGATTCTTTTTCAGCTTGTTTTCCACAAATTCTTCACAAGGCTTGAAAATACCGTTAATGAATTCTCGGTTGTTATAAATGATAATCCCAATGCGGTCAAGAATTTCAGAAAAATGCTTGCCGAAAACAAACTTTATGTTGAAAAATGTAAGATGACAAGAAATCCCGATTCAACGGTTATTCTTGACATCACAATAAAAAAAGCGCGCACCACCTCTATGGATGAAATTATGCTTATCGCTGAACAAAGCGATGATATTTTATCTGTTGAAATTTAAAAATATTATGATAATTTCATAAATATATAAAATCATTATGGAGGAGTTTACCCTGATTACTCGTTCAAAAATCTCCGGAATAATGAAAGGTATATGCTCTTTTTTTATAATCATATCGTTATTATTTCCGCTTACTTTAAATGCTTTTTCAATAAATATTGACGGATTAAATGACGGCATTGAGTGGGATAACGCTTCCGTCAATCTTCTTTTCGACGGTGAAAGCAACAGCAGAATCAGTTATGCCGCCGTTAAAAATTTGATAAATGCAGAAGAAAGCGCGCTGTATCTCTGCTTTATGTTTATTGACCCTTTTCTTGAATCCGACAACAAAAATGTCGGAATTTCACTGACAGCCGAAGCTACGGATTCTTTTACCTTTGATATATCGGATTCATCGTTTCACGAGGACACATATAATTATTCATTTGACGGTGCTTTAGCCGTTGACAAAAATAACGGAGCAACATGTGAGGTCAGGCTCGGATTCAAAAATGGTTTGCCTCGTAAAATATCTCTGGATGTGCGATTTATCGATTCATCGGGTGTTTATTCAAATGTGTATTCATTTTCGATAATCAACAGTTATTATTCCGAAACAACGGAATTGATTATCGATGAAAACGATAAAACCACCAAGAAGAAAACATCTGCATATGCAGAAAAAAAGACAACCGATCACACGTTAAAAAAATCCACAACGAAATCCGAAAAAAAGAAAACGGAATTCCATATCCAGACATCTCCGCCATACAGCTACGTCAGGAAAACCAAAGCTCCCAAAACAACTTCATCGGTTGCAAAAACCACAAAAAAGGCAAAGAATGCAACGGCTTATTTTGAAAAAGAAGTAATCATTTCACAAGTATATGTTACGGCTGAAAGTTTAACTGCCGCCGCGCCTTCCGTCACGGAAATGCCTGCATCGGTTTCAACAGCTTCTGCCGTTTCTTCATCCTCCGCAACCGACTCTTTATCGCTTTCAAAAGGAACAAAATATAAATTTCTTATCGGCGCTTTATCCGCAGTTTCGTTTACGGTTATTGCCGCTGTTTCAACAATGAATATTAAAAAAGCTGCTAAAAAAGATGACAGCCCGGATTCTCAGTAATGTGTTTCCGGGTTTTTGTATATTACAGAAAAAAATGACAATAATAATATCACTACTGAAAAAGGAGCGATATAATGGCAAATCTTACCGCAAAAGAGCTTTCGGCTATCGAAGACCAGCTCAATCAGGAACAGATTCTCATCAAGAAGTTCAAGGCATACGCTCAGGCAGCAACCGACCCTCAAATCAAGAATTCCTGCGAGCAGATGGCAAATCAGCACAAACAGCATTTTGACACTCTTATGGGTCATCTTTATTAATCGGGGGGTAATGAAATGAACACAAATTCAAGCTTTACTGACAGAGAAATTATGGACGATATTTTAAGCTCACAGAAGCATATTACCGACGGATACAACACATTTTCAAATGAATGCGTCAACCAGCAGCTTCAGAGCGATATGCTGAATATTCTCAAGGAAGAGCATAATATGCAGTTCACCGTTTTCAGCGAAATGCAGAAAAGGGGTTGGTACAGCCCCGGTGCCGCTCAGGCTCAGATGATTAACGAAACAAAAACAAAATTTGAAAGTATTGCTGCTCAGCTTTGATAATTCACGGATACCTTCACGGGTATCCGTAATTTTTTTGAAAAAATTATAAAAAAGGGTTGGAAAATTTTAATATATGTTTTATAATACAATTATTATGGGTTTATATAAGCCTTAAGAAAAACACAGGAGAAGCATATGAGTAAATATTCTGTTTCGCTCGAAAAAGTCGTAAAGGATCTGTCATTTCAGGTGATTTATACACCGAAGGATATTTCCGAAATATTCGTCACCGCGCAGGATGTTAACAGACCCGGTCTTATCCTCACCGGCTTCGAAGATTATTTTGACCCCGAAAGAATTCAGTTTATCGGTCTTACGGAGCTTGAATACTTCAAAAGCCTGACCAAAGAAGGTTTTCTTGAAAGCCTTGAAAGATTTTTCTCAAAAAGGCCCGTTGCAATTGTTGTAACAAGAGGTCTGAAATGCGGCAACAGATTTCTCAGCTATGCTCAAAAATATGAAGTTCCCGTTCTTGCAACAACGGAATCAACCTCGGGAAGTATGTCGGCAACAATCTCTTATCTCGGCGTTGAGCTTGCCCAGAGAATTACTCGCCACGGCGTTCTGGTTGAGGTTTACGGCGAGGGCGTGCTCATTCTTGGCGACAGCGGAGTCGGCAAAAGCGAAACGGCTCTTGAACTGATTAAAAGAGGCCACAGACTGATTGCGGACGATGCGGTTGAAATCAGAAGAGTTTCCAACAAAACGCTTGTCGGCTCGGCTCCCGATAATATCCGTCATTTCATTGAGCTGCGTGGTGTAGGTGTTCTCAATGCAAGACGTCTGTTCGGTATGGGTTCGGTTAAACTGACGGAAAAGGTTGATATGGTTATTCAGCTTGAACATTGGGACAGTGAGAAGGTTTATGACCGTCTCGGTCTTGAAAACGAATATACGGAAATTCTCGGAATCAATGTTCCGATAACAACCGTTCCCGTAAGACCCGGCCGAAATCTTTCAATTATTATTGAAGCTGCAGCGATGAATAACAGACAGAAAAAGATGGGTTATAATGCAGCAAGAGAGCTTCTCCACGGTCTCGGAATGACGGACGACATCGTTCCCGAAAAGAAAGAACTTGAATTCTGGCACCATTTTTAATTAATATAGGATAAATTTACTTTGGAGGTAATAAAATATGTACAGAATAGGCGTAGATCTCGGCGGAACAAACATCGCAGTCGGTGTTGTTAATGAAGAACTCAAGATTATCGGCAGGGGAAAAGTAAAGACCAAAGCACCCAGACCCGCAGCTGAAATTTTTGATGATATCGCTCTCGCAGTTCAGCTTGCAGTCAAGGATGCAGGCATCTCAATGGATGATGTCAAATCCGTAGGCGTCGGCACACCCGGCTCGGTTAACAAAGATAACGGATATATCGAATTTTCAAACAACCTTGAATTCAATCAGGTTCCCGCAAAGGAAATGCTTGAAGAAAGAATCGGCAAACCCATTTATCTTGAAAACGATGCAAACTGTGCCGCACTCGGCGAAGCTGTCGCAGGTGTCGGCAAGGGCGTGGGCAATTTCGTTGCAGTAACTCTCGGTACAGGCGTCGGAAGCGGCATCATCGTTAACGGCAAGATTGTCAGCGGCGTTAACTACGCAGGCGGCGAAATGGGTCACACCGTTATTATGGTAAACGGCAAGCAGTGCAACTGCGGCAGAAAAGGCTGCTGGGAGCAGTATGCATCCGCAACAGCACTTATTGCACAGACAAAAGAAGCAATGCTTGAAAATAAGGACAGCAAAATGTGGCAGCTCTGCAACGGCAGCGTTGACAACGCAAGCGGCAGAACAGCTTTCGATGCTATGCGTCTCGGCGACGAAGCGGCTCAGAAGGTTGTTGACAACTACATTTATTATGTAGCAGTCGGTGTTACGAATATCATTAACACATTCCAGCCCGAGTTTGTTTGCATCGGCGGCGGCGTAAGCCACGAAGGCGAAACACTTCTTGCTCCCTTAAGAAAACATATTGATGACGAAAGATACAGCATCTACGCTTCAAAGCAGACAAAGGTTGTTGCCGCTGAGCTCGGCAACGATGCAGGTATCTTCGGCG
Organism: Acutalibacteraceae bacterium; assembly: GCA_045535475.1. GTDB lineage: Bacteria > Bacillota > Clostridia > Oscillospirales > Acutalibacteraceae > CAG-177. The sequence continues at coordinate 24,400 of JAZSLR010000137.1, forward strand.
CAGCACTTCTTGACGAATAAATTTTTGGAGGACATAATGAGCATCTACGGTAATCTTTTTGCATTATGCGATGAATTGAAATGTGAATATTCAACCGAAGCATTGCTCAGGGACTATACAAGCTTCAAAATCGGCGGCAAAGCCGATGTTATGGTTTTCCCCGATTCTGTCGGAAAGCTTTCGGAAATTATTTCATTTTCTCATAAAAATGAAATCCCCGTATTTATTCTCGGCAAAGGAAGCAATCTTCTTGTCAATGACGAAGGAATAAATGGCGTTGTTATCAACACCAATAATCTCGACGGAATCGAACTGACAGATGAAACAACAATCAGATGCGGATGCGGCATTTCTCTTTCAAGGCTTTGCCGCTTCGCCCTTGATAATTCGTTAAGCGGTCTTGAATTCGCGTTCGGCATTCCCGGCACCGCAGGCGGTGCGGCATATATGAATGCGGGTGCATACGGCGGTGAAATGAAGGATGTCCTTGTTTCCTGCGAGCATCTGAATTCAGACGGCACTATATCTTCCTTCTCGGGTGATGAGCTTTCACTCGGCTACAGACACAGCGTTTATTCCGACAGCGATTATATCATCACTTCTCTGACTCTTAAGCTCCGCAAAGGAAACAAAGATGAAATCAAAGCTAAAATGGATGAATTAATCGGAAAGCGCAAGGATAAGCAGCCGCTTGAATATCCGAGTGCGGGAAGCACCTTCAAGCGCCCCGAGGGATATTTTGCGGGTGCGCTTATTGAGCAGTGCGGTCTAAAGGGATTTACCGTCGGCGGCGCGCAGGTCAGCGAAAAGCACGCAGGATTTGTTATCAATATCGGCGCGGCAACCGCAAAGGATGTTCTCGGCGTTATTGAGCATTGCAAAAAGACCGTTCTTGCCGAAACGGGTGTTATCCTTGAACCCGAAGTGAAAATAATCTGACGGGAGGAATAATTTTGTCATTCTCTTCTGACGTAAAAAGTGAAATTTCAAAAACAGAAAATCTTTCTTCCTGTTGCCTTCACGCACAAGTCTACGGGCTTGTGCTTTTTGCTCATTTTTCGAAATATAATTTTTCAATCACAACAGAAAACACCGATGTTTTTGAGCTTTATCTCTCTTATCTCCGCAGTTACTGCGGAGTTGTGCCTACCATAAGCGACAGCGGCACAAAAAAGATGACGGCATATCTCAGAAGCGATTCCGATAAGGAAAAAGCTTTTGAAAAATTCGGTCACTCACTCAAAGAAACAACGCTCAGAATCAACCGTGCCAATATCGGCGAGGAATGCTGTGCGGGAGCGTTTCTCAGAGGCGTGTTTCTTGCCTGCGGAACGGTTACCGCACCCGAAAGAAGTTATCACCTCGAATTCGTTGTTCCGTATAAAAAGCTCTGTACCGACTTAATGAAATTTCTTGATGAGCTTGAACTCAACCCCAAATACATTGTCAGAAAAGGCAATCATATTATTTATTTTAAGGACAGCGAAAGCATCGAGGATATCCTTGCGATTATCGGGGCACAGGATGCATCATTATATGTTATGGGTATAAAAATCGAAAAGGATATGAAAAATAAAGTTAACCGAAAGCTCAATTTCGAGATGTCCAACATCAGTAAAACGGTTGATGCGGCAAATCAGCAGGTTGAAGCCATCGAATACATAGAAAGCAAATCGGGAATATCCTCACTTCCCGATAATCTTCAAAAACTCGCATATCTCAGAATCGAAAATCCCGAGGCAAGTCTCAGCGAGCTCGGAAAGCTGTTGGACGAGCCTATATCACGCTCGGGAATCAACCACAGACTCAACAGAATCGTTAAAATTGCAGAAAGCTTAAAAAACGGTGATAATTAATGTCATTTACTCATTTACACGTTCACAGTGAATACAGTCTGCTTGACGGCGCGTGCAGAATTGAACCTATGCTCGATAAAATTCAGAGTATGGGTCAGACTTCCGTTGCCATAACAGACCACGGTGTGATGTACGGTGTAATTGATTTCTATAAAGCCGCAAAAAAAAAGGGAATAAAGCCCGTTATCGGATGCGAGGTTTATGTTGCACCGAGGTCAAGATTCGATAAGGTGCACGGCATCGACAGCGAAAGATATCATCTTGTGCTTCTTTGCAAAAACAATGAAGGATATAAAAATCTTATCAAGCTTGTTTCGGAAGGCTGGGTAAACGGATTTTACACAAAGCCGAGAGTTGACAAGGATTTGCTTGAGCAGCATCACGAAGGATTGATTGCTCTTTCGGGCTGCCTTGCAGGCGAGGTTGCAAGAGCATTGCAAAACGGCGATTATGACGAGGCAAAGCGCGTTGCAGAGTGGTATAAAAATACCTTCGGCAGCGATAACTATTATCTTGAAATTCAGAATCACAATCTTGATGAACAGCTTCGCATCAACCCCGATTTAATCAGATTATCAAAAGAGCTCGGCATTCCTCTTGCTGCAACAAACGATGCTCATTATGTGGACAAGCAGGATGCAAAAATGCAGCAGGTTTTAATCTGCATACAGACCAATCATACCGTAGGCGAAGACACGGGTCTTGAATTCAGTACCGATGAATTCTACCTCAAAAGCGAAGAAGAAATGCTCGAAGCATTTCCGCAATGCCCTGAAGCCGTTGAAAATACGGCTCATATCGCTGAAAGATGCAACGTTGAATTTGAATTCGGTAAAACAAAACTCCCTCACTTTGATGTGCCCGAGGGATACGGTCATTTTGAATGGTTTTCGCATCTTTGCAACAAGGGATTAAAAGAAAGATACGGCGAAAATCCGCCGAAAGAATATATCGAAAGACTGAATTACGAGCTTGAAGTCATTAATAAAATGGGATATGTTGACTATTATCTCATTGTTCACGACTTTATCAGGCACGCAAAAGAAACAGGTATTCCCGTCGGGCCCGGCAGAGGCTCGGGCGCCGCGAGTATATGCGCATACTGCATCGGCATTACGGGCATCGACCCGATGAAATACAATCTTCTTTTTGAAAGATTTCTCAATCCCGAAAGAGTCAGTATGCCCGACTTTGACGTTGACTTCTGCTTTGAAAGACGCGGAGAAGTAATTGATTACGTAATCAAAAAATACGGTTCGGATCACGTTGCGCAAATCGTAACATTCGGAACTCTTGCCGCCAAAGCCGCAATCAGAGATGTCGGCAGAGCGCTCGGAATTCCTTATTCAACGGTAGATAACATTGCAAAGCAGGTTCCGAATGAGTTGAATATAACAATTGAAAAGGCATTGAAGCGTTCGGCTGAATTCAGAGAGCTTTACGAAAGCAGTGACGAAGCGCGTGAACTGATTGATATGGCAAAAAAGGTCGAGGGAATGCCGCGCCACGCATCAACACACGCAGCAGGCGTTGTTATCACTCACGACCCCGTTGTTTCTTATGTTCCGCTTGCAAGGAACGATGAATCGATCGTCACTCAATTCCCGATGACCACTCTTGAAGAACTCGGGCTGCTTAAAATGGATTTTCTCGGGCTGCGAACCTTAACGGTTATAAGCTCTGCCGAAAAAATGATAAAGCAAAAAGACCCTTCATTCTCAATCAGCAACATTGATATTGACGACAGAGCCGTTTTTGATATGATGTGCAGCGCACAGACGGAAGGTGTTTTTCAGTTTGAATCGGCAGGTATGAGAAGCGTTCTTTCTCAGCTCAAGCCCGAAAGCCTTGAGGACCTTATTGCGGTCATTTCGCTTTACAGACCCGGCCCTATGGATTCAATTCCGACTTATATCGAAAACCGTCATCACCCCGATAAAATAAAATATAAAGTACCTCTGCTGAAAAATATCCTTGATGTTACTTACGGATGTATGGTTTATCAGGAGCAGGTTATGCAGATTTGCAGAGAGCTTGCGGGATATTCTTACGGCAGAGCTGATATTGTGCGCCGTGCAATGAGCAAGAAAAAACACGACGTAATGCTCAAGGAGCGCGAGCATTTTGTTCACGGTATGCTCGATGACAACGGCAACGTAATATGCGAAGGCGCAGTCAGAAGGGGAGTTGACGAGAAAACCGCAAATGAGATTTTTGACGAAATGATGTCATTTGCTTCCTATGCATTCAACAAAGCGCACGCAGCAGCATATGCATATGTATCTTATCAGACCGCGTGGCTCAAATGCCATTATCCCTGCGAATTTTTCTCCGCACTTTTAACAAGCTTTCTTGATAACAGCGGCAAGATAGTCCAATATATAAATGAATGCTCAAAGCTCGGTATCAGAATTCTTCCGCCTCATATCAACGAATGCTCGGAGGATTTTGCGGTATCAAACGGCAACATTCATTTCAGTCTTCTTGCCGTGAAGAATCTCGGCAGAAGCTTCATCAAACGCATTATTGATGAAAGAAATCTTAACGGCAAATTCACCGATTTTTACGATTTCTGCTGCAGAATGCACGGCAAGGATTTCAACCGACGTGCAATCGAAAGTCTTATCAAATGCGGTGCTTTTGACGGACTCGGAGCAAACAGACGGCAGATGTTTGAGGTTGTTGACGTTATTCTTGAAGACCTTGAAAATTCAAAACGCAGAAATGTTGACGGTCAGATAGGCTTCGGCGACCTTGCATCATCATTTGACGATTCATCGGATTTCGCAAGCGCGTCATTTACCTATCCCGATGTCGATGATTATTCTCCCGAGCTTCTTCTTAAATATGAAAAAGAGGTTGCCGGAATGTATCTTTCGGGTCACCCGATGAAAAAATACGATTCTTTGTCCGAAAAACTCAGATGTGCAAAAATTTCGGATATTATCAATGAAGAAACCGCAAAATATAAAGACAACGACCGTGTTGTTCTTCTGGGATTAATCGCTTCCGTCAAAAAGAAAATCACCAAAAACGACTCTACAATGGCGTTCGTTAATCTCGAAGATACTACCGGAAGCATTGAAGTGATTGTTTTCCCGAAAACACTGCTTGCTCATCCTTCGATGTTCTATGAAGGAAACGTTCTGCTTATTCACGGCAGGGTGAGTATGCGTGAAGACGAGGAAACCAAAATAGTATGCGAGGTTGTTGAGCCTTGTCCGTCCGAAAATTCTTTTCCGAAGCCTGCAGAAAAACAAGAAAAAGAGAAGAAAAAAGCAAAAGGATTGTTTTTGAGGTTTGATAATTCATCGTCACCTCAGATCGAGCTTTGCACAAAGCTTCTTGCAATCTTTGACGGAACAACGCCGTTATATTACTTTTTCAATGATAAAAAAGAATATAACCGAAATCCTATCGGGCAGGCAATTGACGTTAACCCCGTTTTGCTCAGGGAGCTGCGCAAAATTCTCGGAGAAAGCAATGTAATCCATAATCAATGATATAAATGATTTTTTTAGCAAAAAATGTTTATTTCATTGACATATTGTAATAAAAAGTGTATTATATAGCTTGAATATTTTTCAAGGAGAGTATCAGATTATGAAAACAATCGGCGTTTTAACAAGCGGCGGCGACGCCCCCGGTATGAATGCTGCTGTCCGTGCAGTTGTAAGAACCGCGTGTGAAAACGGAATTAAAGTATACGGCATCAACAGAGGCTACGCAGGTCTTATGGAAGGTGACCTTCGTGAGCTTAACATCAGAAGCGTATCCGATATCATCCACAGAGGCGGAACAATGCTTTATTCCGCAAGATGCAAGGAATTCAAAGAAGAATACGCTATGAAGAAGGCAATCCAGGTTTGCCACGATTTCGGCATCGAAGGCATCGTTGTTATCGGCGGCGACGGCTCATTCAGAGGTGCACGCGACCTTTCTCTCAGAGGCATTCCCTGCATTGGTATCCCCGGTACAATCGATAATGATATAGTCAGCTCGGACTATACTATCGGTTATGACACCTGCCTTAACACCATTATGCAGATGGTTGACAGAGTCAGAGACACCGTTGAATCCCACAGCAGATGCATCGTTGTTGAAGTTATGGGTAACAGATGCGGCGACCTTACTCTCAACGCAGGTATTGCTGTCGGTGCAACAGCTATCGTTATCCCCGAAATCAAGTCGGATATCGAAAAGCACGTTATCGAAAGAATCAGAAGAACACAGAAAACAGATAAAAAGCACTTCATTGTTATGGTTGCCGAAGGCATCGGCGGCGTAGAAGAGCTTGCAAGAAAAATCGAAAACGAATGCGGCGTTGAATCACGCGCAATCGTTCTCGGCCACGTTCAGAGAGGCGGTTCACCCACCGTGCGCGACAGAGTTGCAGCAAGCCAGATGGGCTACAAGGCTGTTCAGCTTCTTATGGAAGGTGTAGGCAACAGAGTTGTTGTTCAAAAGAATGACACTATCATTGACTACGATATTTATGAAGCACTCTGTATGGAACGTTCGGTTAACAATGAGCTTTATAAGATTGCTCACGAAATTTCAATCTGAGGTAGCAAATGAATTCTCAAGAATTTCTCTCACTTAGAAAAAGAATAATCGAAAAGGATTTTAAATCCCTAAACAGTATGCAAAAGAAAGCGGTTCTCTCCACGGAGGGACCGCTTTTGGTGCTTGCCGGCGCAGGAAGCGGTAAAACAACCGTTCTCGTTAACCGAATAGCTAACCTTATCAAATACGGAAAAGCTTATTACAGCGATGAATATACATATCTTCCCGACGATGGCGAGCTTCAGGTGATGAAAGCATACGCCGACGGATTTATTGATGATTTATCGGGTATGGAGCGCCTTCTGAGCGTCGATGCCGCAAAGCCCTGGGAAATCCTTGCAATTACTTTCACCAACAAGGCTGCAGGCGAGCTTAAGGAAAGACTCGAGAAAATGCTCGGCGAGCAGGCTCTTGACATCTGGGCAAGCACATTCCATTCATCCTGTGTCAGAATTCTCAGAAGAAACGCAGATTATATCGGATATACTTCCAACTTCACAATCTATGACACCGATGACAGCAAACGTGTTATCAAAGATTGTATAAAGCAGCTCGGCTTTTCCGAAAGCAATATTGCTCCCAAAACCGTTCTCGGCGAAATAAGCAGGGCGAAGGATTATCTAATTTCTCCTTCGGAATATATCAAAGAAAACTATCTTGATTTCAGAAAGCGCAACATCGGCTCGGTTTACGAAGCATATCAGAATCGCCTCAAATCCGCCGATGCAATGGATTTTGATGATATCATTGTCAACACCGTGCGCTTGCTTCAGAATAACCCCGAAGTGCTTGAATATTATCAGCATAAATTCAAGTATATTATGGTTGACGAGTATCAGGACACTAACCACGCGCAGTACCTCCTCACATCCTTGCTTGCAGGCGGATATAAAAACATCTGCGTTGTCGGTGATGATGACCAGAGTATTTATAAATTCAGAGGCGCAACGATTGAGAATATTCTCAGCTTTGAAAATCAGTATAAGAATGCTGCTGTAATCCGTCTTGAACAGAATTATCGCTCAACGCAGAACATTCTCGATGCCGCTAATGAAGTTATTTCAAACAACGAAAACAGAAAAGGCAAGAATCTTTGGACCGATAACGGCAAAGGCGATCTTATAATTTACCATTCATCGGACACCGACAGAGAAGAAGGCATCTTCATTGCCGATAAGATTCTCGAAGGAATCAGAAACGGCGCAAAACACAGCGATTTTGCCGTTCTTTACAGAATGAACTCGCAGTCAAACCTCGTTGAGCAGTCGCTCGTCAGGATGGGCATTCCTTACAGACTCATCGGCGGCCACAAATTCTATGACCGTAAAGAAATCAAGGATGCTCTCGCGTATCTGAGTGTTATTGTTAACCCCAATGACAGCGTCAGACTGCAGAGAATAATAAATGTTCCCAAGAGGGGAATAGGTGACACTTCAATGACCGCCGCGCAGGAAATTGCCGACGGACTCGGAATCGGACTTTTCGATGTAATCAAATCCGCCGACCAATTTCCGAAGCTTAGCAGAAGTGCAAAGAAAATGACCGAATTTGCCGCAATGATTGAAAGCTTCATCGATGATTCGGAAACAACTGAGCTTTCCGAGCTTCTCAAGCGTGTGCTCAATGTTTCGGGATATACCGCATCTCTTTCTCTTGAACCTGAAACAAAAGAAGACAGACTTGCAAACCTTGATGAACTTGCAAACAACATTCTGAGATTCACAACTGAAAACGAAGAAGCAACTCTTAACGATTTCCTTCAGGAAGTTGCTCTTATGACGGATATCGATAACTATAACGCAAACGCGGAGTCCGTTGTTCTGATGACAATTCATTCAGCTAAAGGGCTTGAATTCCCCGTTGTTTTCCTTATCGGTATGGAGGAATCAATTTTCCCCTCCGATATGTCATCAATGGCTGGCGCATCGGAAATCGAAGAGGAACGCCGTCTTGCATATGTCGGCATAACAAGAGCAAAAAGAAAGCTTTATCTGACCAGAGCAAGAACAAGAATGCTTTTCGGTCAGACCCGATTCAATCAGCCTTCAAGATTTATAAGAGAAATTCCCGATAAACTTCTTGAAAAATCAGGCGGTGAGATTGTCAGAAGCTTTTCTCACTCACCCTCATCCGCACCCAGACCGCAGACGCCCTCGAGAGGATTCACCTCTGCCCCGACTCATTCCGCGCCCTCCGCAAATAAAACCCAATTCAACGTCGGTGATGCAGTTATGCATAAGACATACGGCGAAGGAGTTGTGCTCAGCGCTAAACCGATGGGCAATGACACTCTTCTTGAAATCGCATTTACAACATCGGGAACAAAAAAGATTATGGCAAATTTTGCTAAAGTCGAAAAATTATAATTATTAAAGCAGACGGAAATTTCTGTCTGCTTTTTTGTTGTCATAAACAGATAGCTTGCTCATATAATTTTATAAAAAAGCTTTGGAGGTCAAAAATGGGCAAGTTAAAATACAAGGTATATAACGGCAAATCATTGAAAAAAATCCTTGAAAACTCAAGAATTTATCTCCTTATTATAATGTTTATATTCGGACTTACCGCCGGGGCAGGCGTTCTTAAATCGGAATCTGAAATAACGGATAAGATTATCTTATTATTCGAAAACTATATTTACCAGAAATCGGGGCAGGGGATATTTGAGAATTTTTGCAATTCATTATCTGTCAATGCTCTCTTTTTTCTTATAAATCTGCTGTTTGCTTTTTCTCTTATCGGAATTCCGTTTATAATCGCATTACCGATGCTTAAAGGATTCGGTCTCGGTTGCTTTTGCGGATATCTTTATTCTGCATACGGGTTAACAGGATTGGGCTACAGTATATTAATGGTATATCCCGGTGCGATAGTTGCCGCATTGGCTTTTATGCTTGCCTGCAATGACAGCTGTGAATACAGCAAAAACGCTTTTCTTAAATCAATCAAAGGCAAAGGGCAGTACGAAAAAGACGAAACACGAGTATACCTTACAAGGCAACTCGTGTTTTCGGGAATTTGCGCCGCATCATCTGCGATAGATTCTGTATCATACGCTTTATTTTCAGGATTTTTTGAGATTTGAGGGATTATTAAGCGGGTTTGAATCAACAGCCTGCTTGAGCTGTTCGCTGTGAACGTGAGTATAAATTTCTGTTGTTGATAAATTCTCGTGGCCGAGAATCTCTTTTAACTGCAAAGGGTCAACATTTCCGTGCTGATACATAAGAGTGGCGGCGGTATGGCGAAGCTTATGGGTTGAAAATCCCATACCGTCAAGTCCGCATTTCTTAAGATATCCTTCAACCATTTTCTGAACACTTTGCTTGCTGATTCTTGTTTTACGGTTACTTATAAACAGTGCATCTCTGTCAATAACGCCGTCTTTGGGTCGTACGGCAAGATAAAGCCTGATTGCTCTCAGACAAGCCTCGTTAAGATAAACAGTTCTTTCTTTATTGCCTTTTCCGAGCACAATAAGTGTGTTATCATCCTTGATATGAGAAATGTTGATTCCGATAAGCTCCGAAAGACGCAGACCGCAGTTAAGAAACAAAGTCAGAATGCAGTAATCACGTTCTTTGTTTTTACCGTCAACGCTGTTAAGAAGCTTCACACTTTGCTCGAGCGTTAAATATCTTGGCAAAGACTTTTTGGTCTGAGGAGATTCAAGAAAAGCAATTCTGTTAACCTTGATGTAACCGTTGACTTCAAGATATTTATAAAATCTTTTGATTGCAACAACCTTGCGTGCTCGGGAGTTATTATCATTATTTCTTTCGTTGCGGCAGTATGTGAGGAAGGCATAAGCTTCATCAAGGCTGACATCGCAGATAACATCATCCGATAAAAGAGAAATATTGATTTCGTCAAACAGAACGGATTTGTCGCACAGATTTCTGAATCTCATCACGAATCTGAAAAACAGTCTTAAATCGGATGCATATTCAAGAACGGTGAGCTTCGATTTGCTTTTAACACCGGTAAGATAATTAAGATATTTTCTCACAAGAGAAGGGAGCGTTACAAGTTCTTCATCTCTCATTTGTAAATCACCACTTTTTAATAAAAATCAAGCAGGGCATTGCTGTAAATCAATTATAGCATACCCTGCAAAAAAAATCAATATGATTACACAAAATAAAAGTTTTGTATAATTAAGGGGAGGAAGATTAATAAATAAGAATTGTATAACGAAAGCAATCAGTATTCCGTAAGCGGAAGGATTCCGCCGATATCGGTGAGCCTTTCTTTGTTTAACTCAACACATTCAACGTGATGCTTGTCAAGGAAATCCGTTATCAGCTTATAATCCTTATGACTTTCAATCGCTCCGTTAAATGCTAACTTATCCTTATCAATTTTACCGCAGCAGCCTCCGATAAATCCGCAGTCATATCCATCCAATCGAATGGAGCCTTTTGAAATGAACAGAACATCATTCAGAAAATTCTGAGCGGCTGTAAAGATGGATTTATCATCGGTAATAATTGCATTTTCATTGACAATGCATACGGAGCATCTTGAATAGCCTTGGTTTGTGTTAATTATCGTGTAACCGTTCAAATCGGCAAAATTCAGGATATCCGCGGATATTGTTTTTTTATTACATATTATTTTATTGCCGATTATCGCACAGTTGAGCCTGACATCATCGGGATACTTACTTCCCGGTAATTCTGTAATCTTTTTTATATTAAATTTCAGCTCCGACTCCCCTATGCACAAATGTTCGTTCTGGGAATATATGTCACTCTTTCCGACGTGCAGAATCTGCAAATCAGCGTGCGTATTGACCGGAACGGGCAATCTGCTGTCAGGCTTAATTTCAATTGTTCTTATTCCCGCTTTATTAAGATAATCAATCGATTCTCGAGCGGTGCAGCTTATTGCAACCGCCCCTACCCTATTCTGCGGCAAATTCGGTTTTTCAACGTATTTCATATTCTCACACCGAAGCTTCAAACGCTTCATTGACATTTCTTGCGCCGACAATTTCAATGTTACCTTTGAATCCGTCGGAAAGAGTTTTGAGATTGTGCCTCGGAATAATTACTCTGTTGAATCCGAGTCTTTCGGCTTCCTTGATTCTCTGTTCGCAGTAAGAAACGGTTCTTAATTCTCCGCCGAGACCGATTTCGCCGATAACGAGTGTATCATCTCTTATCGGAGTATCCTTAAGGCTTGAAATAAGAGCGAGGGCAACTGATAAATCGGTTGCAGGCTCATCAAGCCTGAGTCCGCCGACAACATTTATATATGCATCGCAATTGCTGAAAAAATAACCCGAACGCTTTTCAAGAACAGCAAGAAGCATTGACATACGGTTATAATCAAAGCCTGTGGACATTCTGCGGGCATTGCCGTAATTCGAAGATGCAACCAGACCCTGCACCTCGGCAAGAATGGGTCTGCTGCCTTCCATAACGCACGCAATGCACGTTCCGGCAGTATTCTTGGGTTTGCCTGAAATAAGCATAAGAGAAGGATTTATAACCTCTGTAAGCCCTTTATCAAGCATTTCAAAAACGCCGATTTCGTTTGTTGAGCCGAAACGGTTTTTAACAGCTCGGAGAATTCTGTAAGACAAATGGCGCTCGCCCTCAAAATAAAGAACGCAATCAACAATATGCTCAAGCACCTTCGGACCTGCAATATTACCGTCTTTGTTGACGTGACCGACAAGAATGGTCGGAATTCCGAGTCCCTTTGCGCAATGCATAAATAAATTCGTCGATTCTCTGACCTGAGTAATGCTTCCGGGCGAAGAACTTATTTCCGAAACATTCATTGTCTGAATTGAGTCAACTATAACCAAATCGGGTTTATCCGTTTTAATAAATTCAACGATGCCTTCAACATCGGTCTGGCACATTATCGAAAGATTCTCGGTCGTTACATTTAATCTGTTTGCACGAAGCTTGATTTGCCTTGCGGATTCTTCGCCCGAAACATAGAGTATTCTTAATTTTTTGCCGAGAAATTCACAAATCTGAAGAAGAATTGTTGATTTTCCTATACCGGGGTCGCCGCTGAGAAGAACAAGCGAGCCTTTAACAATTCCGCCGCCGAGCACGCGGTCAAGCTCCTGCATACCCGTTTTGAATCTTATCTCATCGTCAACATCAATTTCTCCGATAGTTTGTGCAAAAACGGACTTTGAAACCGATTTTGAGCTCTTCTGCTGCTGAGGTGTACGGATTTCTTCTTCCATTGTGTTCCATTCACCGCAACCGGGGCAGCAGCCGTACCATTTCGGAGTTTCATAGCCGCATTCACTGCATATATAAAGAGATTTTGACTTTGCCATTTTAAAAATCCTCCGTTTTACTGAAGTAATCTATAATTCCGAGTGATATTATAAAAGCAAGCTTTCGCTGATAATTTTCATCTTTAAGTCGGTTTGTTTCATCGGAATTCGAAAGAAAGCCGCATTCAACCATAACCGACGGTGACTGAGCATTGTTAAGCAGATAAATTTCCGTTCCGCTCTGTTTTATCTCACGGGTGTTATCGGGCTGTAAATATGAAACAACGGGCATTCTGATGCAATCCGCAAGCGTTTGAGAATCGGGATTATTTTTTGAATAAAAAATCTGCGTGCCGTGATATTTTGATTCTCCGAAATGATTCTGATGGATGCTCACAAACACAGATTCATCTGTGTTATTGATTATGTTTAATCGGTTTTTTAAATCTGAAACCTTTTTCTGACGGATTGTTTTAGCGGTATCATCGTGAATTGAAATGTCGGAATCGCGAATCAAAATGGTTTCAACGCCGAATGACTTCAGCATTTCATTCAGCTTCATCGCAATCTGTAAATTCAGGTCTTTTTCAAGAGTGCCGTCGTCAGCGGATGTTCCGCCGTCAACTCCGCCGTGACCCGCATCGATAATAACGGATTTATATTTCGCCGTATTCAAGGAAGCATCAACCGCTCTTTGGGTAAAAGTATAAACAGAGCCGACGGAAAGCACCCCGAAAACAGCTATCAGAATTCCGAAAAGGAAGAGCCTTGTTTTGATATGTACCGTTGTTACAACTTTCATAATAACACCCCACGCAAATATTTAATAAATAATATGCGTGTTGTCATCGCAAATTGACGGTTTGAAAGTTATCTTTTTCTTGAGTCGATATAATCCTGAAGAATCATTACCGCCGCAACCTGGTCAACAACGTTTTTTCTCTTTTTGCCTCTGGTATTTGTGTTATTCAAGGCGTTATGCGCACTTACGGTCGAGAGTCGTTCGTCACGCATAACAAAGGCGATACCCGTTGCTTCGCTGAGCTTTTCGGCAAAATCAATGCATTTTTTTGCCCTCTCCCCTACGCTTGAATCCATATTTTTCGGAAGTCCGACCACAAACTGCTCCGCCTTATGCTCTGCGGCAAGTCTTTTGATTTCTTCAATCAAAAGGTCGGGATTTCTCTGGGTTATTACGCAAACGGGAGAAGCTAGCATTTCAAATTTATCACATACGGCGATTCCCGTTCTGACATCGCCGTAATCAATAGCCATTATAATCAAAATATCATTCCTTAATATTAAATTGCGGAGTTTGCAAAGAAACAAACTCCGCATTAAATCTATCTTTCGCCGACAATTTCGTTAAGAATACCGGAAAGATTATCCGCAATTTGTCCCACAGCGTTGCTGACAGCCTCTCCGATTTCTTCGCTCGGAGTGCTTGTACACGATGTGCAGACAGCGGGAAGAGAGTCGATTTTATACCATCCTTTTCCGGTTGAACCGCAGTTGGAGCCTGCAAGCTTACCGGTAGCGCGGCAATATCTTTTCTCAATTGTCTGAGTGCTCTTCGGGAATTCTTTTTCGGGCAGACCTTTATGAATATCATCAAATACCGTCATAAAAATCTTACCTGCAGGGTTAACCGAAACGCCGAGCGATTCGGCATAATCGAATCCGACCCAGACAGCCGAAACATAATGCGGCGTACCTGCGCAGAACCAACGGTCCTTATCGCTGCTGGTTGTACCTGTTTTAGCCATAATCTGGAACTTTCTGACGTTTGAGCCCTTGCCGTAGTAGCTTGTGTCAACCGTCTGAAGCAGTTCACACATAATATCAGATGTTGCTTCGGATATAACCTGTTCTTTTCTGGGGGTTTCGTTGCTGAGAAGAATCTGAGTACCCTGGCTGTTGGTAACTTTATAGTAAGAATACGGATAATAATAGTATCCTCCGTTACCGAACGTTGCATATGCCGCCGCCATTTCAACGGTTGTTGTACCGTTTGTGAGAGCGCCTGTTGCAAGCGGAGCCAGACCTTTATCGGATTTTTCGTCAAGCTTTGAAAGATGGAATCTGTCTTTTAAGAAATTGAATGAATTATCAATGCCGACATCGTAATTGATTATTCTTGCGGGAACGGTATTGTGAGACTGCTGAATTGCGTATTCAACAGTAACCATATTACCCGAACCGAGTGTTTTGTTAACGTTATGGGGCCAGAGCTTGCCGTTAACGGGAATTGCGTAGTCCTTGATTTTGCTCGAATAATGATAGAGATTCATTTCGATTGCGGGAGCATAGCACGCGATGGGTTTTATTGTTGAACCGGGCTGTCTGTATGAATTTGCGGCTCTGTTAAGACCGAGCTTGCCCGACTTTTCACCCGCTTCACCGACTATTGCAACAACTCGTCCGCTGTAATCCATAATAGTCATTGCAGACTGAACAAGCTCGCCGTCATAAGGCTCTTCTTTGCTTACAAGGTCAGGGAAGTTTTTACGGTTAACGTAAATATATTCAAGCTTTTCCTGAATATCAAGGTCAACGGCAGCATAGATTTTAAGACCGCCGTAAAGAAGCTTATCGCTCGCCTGCTGCTTTGAATAGCCGTATTCTTCCATAAGGTCTCTGATAACGCACTGTCTTACATAGTCAACGTAGAAGCTGTTGATAACATCTTCATCTTCGGGTTTGACGGCATTTTCATCTACCTTGGGAACATAATTTTCGCTGTTGGTAAAAATTAATTCAAAATCACAGGCCTCATTATATTCCGCTTCGGTAAGGAATCCCTTTTCCTCATACATTTTTCTCAGGCAAGAAAGCTGACGCTCTTTGTTTTTATCGGGATTAAGAAGAGGGTTATACTTGGTCGGAGCCTGAGTAATCGAAGCAATAACAGCGCATTCGGCAGCATTAAGCTCACTGACATCCTTGCCGAAATACTTTTCGCTTGCGGTTTTAACTCCGTAGCAGCCGCTTCCGAGATAAAGAGTGTTAAGATATGCCTCAATGATTGTATCTTTATTATAATGCTCTTCAAGATTGAGTGCAGTCAGAATTTCGTTGAACTTTCTGACGGTAGTGACCTCTTTTTCGTTGGTAAGGTTTTTGATAAGCTGCTGGGTTATTGTTGAACCGCCGTGACCGAAGTTATCGGGAACAACAAGAACACCGACTGTTCTTATCCAGTCAACGCCGTGATGCTCCCTGAAGCGGGTATCCTCAAGGGCAATAAAAGCATCCGCCATATGTGGTGACATATCGTCAAGGTCAACCCATACTCTGTCTTCCTCGCCGTGAAGTCTTGCAAGCTCAACTTCGTTTCCTTTGGAATCATAAGCATAAATAAATGAAGTCTGGTTCTGATTGGCTTTATACTCTTCAAGATTAACAATCAGGTCTCCGTTTATTGTTGTTATAACGTGAAAAAGAACATAAGAAGCTACAACAATAACGGTCAAAGCGCAAACGCTGAGGAATCCGAAGAAAGCCAATGCAGGCACGCTGTATTTCTTTTTGCTTTTTTTCTGTTTTTTTGCCTTGGGCTTGCTGTTTGGATTTATATTATTCAAACTCTTAACCTCCCGTCAAAAGTTATTGACTGTATTATACGCTGAAACAATTAACAAAATATAACAAATTTATTAATTATCAGATTCGGAAAATAAAGATTTGATATCATCAAGCTGCTTATGAAAATCCGAAATTTCATCCTTAAATCCGTTATCGTTGTTAACTTTTTCAACATTTTCAGCTTCGGCAACAATCTGCTCCGGTTCATCATCCGTTGACGGAATCCGTGAAATCCCCAAAACCCCTTCGATATCGGAAATTCTTTCTTCTATGGAGCAAAGCTTGCCAAGAACAAGCGCCTGAAATTCTATAAATGAACTCATAAAATCACCGTATGTTATTTAATTTTATCTCGGTATTTAATCTGATTTGAAATATATCCCGATAATATCAGAATAAGCCACAAGGGAAGAAAACCGATGACGATAAGTGCTGTTACAATCAGAATCGGCAGTCCTTTTTTGCTCTTTTTAACGGTCGGCTCAGCAATATTCCACTCTAATTTTTCAAACACGGAATCGGAGTTTTCATAAAACGGAAATATCTTTAAATCTGCCGTGTATGAATCAATTCTGGGATTATACAGAAGAGATTCAACCAATTCCGAAACACTTGATGAAACCTTAATTATTTTCTTCAAATCAATATGAAGTATTCCGAGAATGCTGTCGATAATATTCAAAAATCCTATCGTAATCTTATAAGTCGGTGTTTCGGGCGGATACTTGCTTTCGCCTGCGAAAAGATTGAGAACAAGCTCTGAAATGAAGTCAACAACCTTTCTGTCTTTTATGTCTTCATAATCCGAAGGCTTAAGACCTGTTTCGCTTCTTGTCCATTTCGCAACCGTACCGATTTTAAGAGAATTGAAGAATTTGAATATCGGCTTGATTATCCAACCGAATTTATAAATAACTTTCGGCTTGATGCTGATTGCGGTTGCCATATAAGCGAGCTTATCAATATCCTCGCCCGCAACCTTAATCATCCCTTTGATAACCCCTATAAGCTGCTCCTCAAGGCAGGGCAAAAGCTCCTTACCCTGAGCTTTGAAGCTTTCGGGAGTTTTTATATATTCCGTTCTGACGGAAACATCGGATTTACCGGAGTCAAAAGTAACTGTTCTGTATGCGCCGGGATAGCCGATGGGCGAACAGGTGCATATGTCATAAAGAACATTTCCTTTTGCGCTCTGGTGCGCCGAGATATTATGAATATGAGTGTGACCGGTAAACATAAACTGAATACCGAGGTCTGCAAGCTGTTCTATTCTCTTGTCATAATCTCCGAGCATATCGCCCTTGCCGATTATTTCATAAATCGGAGAAGGCGCGATAAGAGGATGATGGGTCATTGCAATTATCGTCTGATTATCTCTGCGAGCTTCGGCTGCCCTCTCACTTATCCATTCAAAGCATTCGTCCGAAAATCCGCTTTTGCCGCTTAAGTTGCTGTCATCGTTCAAAGCAAAGAGTCTGTATCCGTCGCAAAGCTGAACAACGTATGACATACTCTCTCTGTGAACGGATATTGCGTCATCAGGGCCGAATTCACGGTACATATCAAAAAGCAAATCACGGATTGCAGTCGGGGTCTGAATCTTCTCATCGCCGTTATAAGCATCCGTATAGCCGTGATTTCTGAAATCGTGGGTTGCCGTGATAACAAAAACTTTTTTGCCGTTATTTTTGAGAGCACGGAGCATTTCGATAAATTCCTTATGAGAATTCAGCTCACCGTTGTTGGTTAAATCACCGGATATGATAACAATATCGCTTCTGTCGGATTCGGAAATCTGTTCAAAAGCGGCCTCGAGAACTTCCGCACTATCCGCAAGAAGCTTCTGGCTTCTTGAATTGGCATTATCATAGGCGCTGCCGCAAGTTCCGTTTTCTTTTGAATAATAGTGCGTATCTGTCAGAACGGTAATCGTAAGAGGTGAACGGCTCATTTATCCATCATTCCTTTTTGCTATTTCAACAAGGTTTTTATAGCTTATTGCCATAGAATCCCTGGGATCAATCTCGCAAATATCCTGTTCAATAACAATATATTTAACGCCCGTATCTTTGCACTTATTATAAATTGCATCAAGATTAAGGTTGCCCGTTCCGATTTCAACAAACTTGGGAGTGTGGTCGGTAATTCCGTAATCCTTGAAATGGCAGACCTTCATTCTTCCTGCAATCTTTTCAATATAGTCGCACGGATTGACTCCGCCGTACTGGAACCAGTATGTATCGCCGATGAAGCCGAATTCTTCGGGCTTTGTGTCCTCAATAAGAACATCAAAAATACGCCTGCCGTTATCAAGCTTTGCAAATTCAAAAGAGTGGTTATGATAAGCAAACTGCAGTCCGTTATCGTGCATCTTCTTACCGATTTCGCTTGTAACCTTTATGAATTCATTGATGCTTTCCGCATTCTGTTTGTATTTATCGGGCATACCGCCGATGCCGAGAGTATCGCATCCGAGCATCTTGTGCTCCTTCATAACTGAATCAAGGTCGGTAAGCATTCTGTCAAACGAGGTGTGGGTAACACACACATCCATATTATATTTTTCCACGAGATACGCAACCTTATCCGCAGGAATGGGACCGATTCCCGAAATCTGAATAACATTGATACCGATATCGTTAAGAAATTTGAAAGTTGCTTCACAATCTTCGTAAGTCTTGATATAATCACGCAATGTGTAAAGCTGTGCGCCGAGTTTAATACTGCTCATAAATAACACCTCAGACATATATTTATTACATTATATAACTTTTCAGGCTAATATGCAAGTATTATAAACAATATTTATTATACAGGGGGATTCAGATGCTGGCTTTAATCGCTGATATTATTTCAAAAGGATTTCTGTTTTTTGCACTGCATATAAAATCAAACAATTCCTTCCCTCCCGCTCTTTCGGCGCAGGAAGAAAAGGAATATCTTGAAAAATATAAAAACGGAGATTTGCAGGCAAAAAACATTTTGGTTGAGCATAACCTCCGCCTTGTGGCACACATAATAAAAAAATACTGCTCAACAGCTGCGGAGCAGGACGACTTGATTTCCATCGGAACAATCGGACTTATCAAAGCCGTCAATACCTTCAACGATTCAAAAGGAATAAAGCTTGCTACATATGCATCAAAATGCATTGAAAATGAGGTGCTGATGTATTTCAGAAGTCAGAAAAAAACATCGCAGGATGTTTCCATTAATGAACCTATAGATTCGGACAGCGAAGGCAATCCGCTGACCCTGATGGATATAATCTGCACGGAGGACACAATATCCGACGATATCGATAAAAAAATAATGGTTCAGAAATTATATCGATATGTTGAAGAAATAAAAAACGAAAGAGAAAAAAAGATAATTATTATGCGATACGGCTTATACGATACCGAGCCGCTGACTCAAAAGCAAATCGCCGACAAGCTGAAAATATCACGTTCATATGTCAGCAGGATTGAAAAAAAGGTATTGCTCGAATTAAAAGAGAAATTTTCAAAAAAATAAGAGCCGCTCAGAAAGAGCAGCTCTCAAAAGAATCTTATTTAATGAAGAGAACAACAAGCGTTGCAACAAGTGAAAGAACAAAGAAAACAACTGCAAAAACCTTTGTTATCTTAACAAGCTTCTGTTCAACCGTTTTGCTCTTACCTTTACCAAGGAAAGTTTCGGCACCGCCTGCGATTGCGCCCGAAAGACCTGCCTGACGGCCTTCCTGAAGAAGAACAAGAGCAACAAGTGCAAGAGATGTGATGATAAGAACAATACCTAAAACGATTTCATACCACTGCATAGGTAAATTACCTCCAAAGAATTATTTGTACCCG
>JAZSLR010000030.1:0-12655 GCA_045535475.1 Acutalibacteraceae bacterium
GAGTTCAAGCATAATAGAAGTGTCGGGCATTGCTACGCCGCGCTCCCACTTTGAAATTGCTTTATCGGTGATACCCAATTTTTCTGCCAACTGCATTTGTGTTAAGTTTGCTTTTTTTCTGCATTCGGCAATAAATCTGCCGATTTTTATTTGATTCATAGGCTACCTCCTTTCGCATACAGTGTAACGGCTATTTCGCATTAAATACACCCACCATTGGTTTAGTGAGGAGAAGTAAACCTATGGTAGAGTGAAAATTGACCGTCAAATTCTTATTTGTCTGAATAAATTTTATCATAACACGGGCTGTTTTTACTGTCAACTTTATACTGTTCACCAAAACGGACTTTTTGCTTATTTCAAGCGGTTTTGCAGAATAAAAAAGGACATTGCACGATGTATTTTGTGCAATGTCCTTTCGCATTCTTTTCTTCAAAAATCCGCAAATGGTTCTTGTTTTGTCCTTGTTAAAAAAATTACGAAAACCGGGAAACCTTTAGTATCAAGGCCTCACGGCTTTTTGCGTGGGTATTATCGGGTATTTTTAAGCGCGATTTTTGCCCGATAAACAGCATATAAAAGCTCTTCTGCGCAGAGGGGCTTTTTATGCTTGATTAAAATTTAACTAAATGACGGCGGAGTAACTTTCGTTTCTGAAAACGGATTGTTGTTCGGAGACGGTTCAGACATACTGAAATACATTTTTGCGGCTTTTGTTGTTCCGAAATCCTGATTTGAACCGCTGTTTTGCACCTTGTTGAATGCCTCACGGAACATAGCATTATGAGCTTCTTCTCTGTTGAGCAGAAAATCAATGGTTTCTCTTACCTTTTTATCGTTTATCTGTCGGTAGAGATATTCATAAACAACCTTGGCTCTTTGCTCGGATGCAATGTTGGAAAGAAGGTCGGCGCACAAATCGCCTGTAACCGAAACATAATCGCCTGTCCACGAATAACCCGAAGCGTTAATCAGACCGGGATTTAGTCCCATAAGGACGTGTGTCTGAATTTCGCCTGAGGGAACGGATTCGGCACTCACATCGTGACCGTTTAAAAGATTGATTGTCTGAGCTACCATTTCCATATGACCGAGTTCTTCTGCGGCAATATCAAGAAACAAATCTTTGATTTCGGGGTCTTTGATGCGGAAGCTCTGCGACATATATTGCATTGCTGCCTTGAGTTCGCCGTTTGCACCGCCGAGCTGTTCCTGCAAAAGTGCCGCATACTGCGGATTAGGCTTTTCAACAGCAACGGGATGAAAAAGCATTTTTTCGTGTTTAAACATAATCTTATCTCCTTTTAATTTCCGCCGGGACCGTCTTTGCGTTCACGCTTGTCGGGGACTTCAATTTTACCCTTTATATCGTTTGGATTGATATTCTTTTTGTCTTGCTTCTTTGTGCCTTTTTCTTTTGGCATATACAGCACTCCTTTCCTGCTTTAGTATTTGCATAATTATGTCCGTTTATAGTTATTTATATTTTATTTTAATATTTTTCCTGAAAACACAATTCCCTTTTGGGGGATATTGGTTTTGATATATTGCATAATCGATTTATGTATGATATAATATTAACAAATTATGAAGTGTACAAGGAGGCAATGTTATGAAAAATGTAACAAAAGGAATGCTCAGACGAATGATTTCCGCAGTGCTTGCTGTTGTTATTTTTGCTTCGGCATCCGTCAGCGTTTTTGCTTCAAGCCTTATTGCCGAAGAAACAACGGTAAAATCCGTTGAAATTGCAAAGCAGATTGAGTCGGAAGGAATCGTTCTTCTTGAAAACGAGGATGATATTCTTCCGTTGAAAAATAAAAAAGTGAATGTTTTCGGTGCGGCATCGTGTTCGATTGCATTTGCAGGTGCGGCAGGCTCGGGTGCGGTCCGTTCATCGGATGCCATAGACTTTTACGATGCGCTGACCAATGCAGGCATTGAATATAACAAAGAGCTTTACAGAGCTTATGCTTCCTATGCGGGAACTCTTATTGACCTTGGTATAATAAGCTATGTCATAACCGTTCTCAAGCAGTTCTTCGGCGGCGGACAGTCGGAAATGCCTGTCGGATTAATAAGCGACAGAGCGATGAAAAATGCCGTTGAATATTCCGATACTGCAATCATAGTTATCGGCAGGGTAGGCACCGAGATGAAGGACCTCAGCGTTGAACAGCTTAATCTCAACGATGACGAAAAGAAGATGATTGACAGAGTTTGCAGCGCGTTTGACAATGTTATTGTTGTGTTCAACATTTCCAATATTATGGATATTTCGTGGCTTGAGGACTACGACAGCATCAAGGCGGCAATGATTATGTGGCTGCCCGGTGAGGTTGGTACGGACAGTGTTGGTAAGGTGCTTTCGGGTGAAGTTAATCCCTCGGGTAAGCTTGTTGATACAATATCTTATGATATCGAAGACCATCCCGCTTCGGAAAATTTCGGAAATTATATGTATAAAGGTGTTTTCGGAATTCCGAAATATTTCGTTAATTACAGCGAAGGTATTTACGTCGGTTACAGATATTTTGAAACCTTTGCACCCGAAAAGGTAATGTATCCTTTCGGTTACGGTCTTTCATATACCGATTTTGACTGGACTGTAAAATCATTCGACTATGACAATGACGAAATAACCGTCAAAGTTGATGTGAGAAATACGGGCGATGCTGCGGGCAAGGATGTTGTTCAGGTCTATTTTTCCGCACCGTATTACGAAGGCGGAATTGAAAAGAGCGCAATTGAGCTTGCCGCATATGCAAAAACAAAAGAGCTTGCGCCCGGCAAGAGCGAAACTCTTGAAATCTCATTTGATATTGAAGATATGGCATCCTATGACTCCGAAACGGAAGAAGCCTGGGTGCTTGATAAGGGCGAATATAAAATTCACGTTGCACGTGACGTCAGAGATATCGTTAAGACTTATAAATACAATGTAACCCAAAAAGTTGTATATAAAACCGACTCCGCTTCGGGTAATGAAATAAAGAATCTTTTCGAGTTTGCCGAAGGCGACCTCACTTATTTCTCTCGCTCAAATCCCGAAGAAACATATCCCGCACCTCCCGAAAATTACAGGGCAACAGGCGAAGTGCTGGGCAGCGATAAAAGACCCGACCCCGTAACCGAAGGCGAAGCACCGAAAACCGGTGTCCGCTATAAAGACGGAGTCATAACTCTCAGCGATGTTGCAAAAGACGAAAGTCTCTGGGACGCATTCCTTGACCAGCTTACTGTCAGCGAAATGGTAAGTCTTATTTCCGACTGCGGATATGAAACAACCGGTCTTGACAGACTCGGTATACCTGCAACCTCCGATAATGACGGACCTTCCTGCATCAAGGGCAGCGGCGGACTTCTCTATACCGATTGCGGTCTTGCTTTCCCCGTTGCAACAGCTCTTGCCTGCACGTGGAATGATGAGCTTGCAGAGGAATTCGGCAGCATAATCGGAGAAGAGGGTGTGCAGCTCGGCACGCACGTCTGGTATGCACCCGGATGCAATCTTCACCGCAGTCCTCAGGGTGGCAGAAATAACGAGTATTATTCTGAAGACCCGCTTCTTTCGGGCAAGATGTCGGCGGCTGTCACAAGAGGCGTGCAGTCCCACGGAATTATCGTTACAGTAAAGCATTTTGCTGCAAATGATCAGGAAACCAACAGACAGTCCAACGGACTTTACACCTGGCTTAATGAGCAGTCGCTCCGCGAGCTTTATCTTGAGCCGTTTGAGCTTTCAGTCAAGGAAGGCGGAGCAAAGGGAATTATGTCCGCTTATAACAGAATCGGCGCACAGTGGTGCGGCGGAAGCCCTGCGCTCCTTATTGACCTTCTGAGAAACGAGTGGGGATTTGACGGTTTTGTTATCACCGATGCGAGTATTGACCTGACGGGCGAAGGCTATCTCGACCCCGCACTTGCCGTTTATGCACGCAACAGCGGAATTCTGACAATGCTTTATGTCATTTCCGCACCGCAGACTATTATTTCAATGAAACTCGCATATGCAAAAGACCCGATAGGCTTCGGCAATGCAATGCGTCTTTGCGTTTATGACATATGCCGTATGAAGATTCAGTCAAATGCATTTGAAGCGGAATAAAGCAAAGGGAGTGTCGGAATGATTAAATCAATCCTTAAAATTTTAATTGCGGTTCTTATGGCAATCAATCCTCAGCTGCCGGGTATGCTTGACCTCGGCAAGATGCCGCAAGGCAAACAAATCGACCTTAATGAATTTGACCTTGTGTGGAGCGATGAATTCAACGGTACAGAGCTTGACAGAGATAAGTGGGGCTTTTCGTGGTGGATAACCGAGCGCAAGGGTGGTTATTGGCACGAGGATATGGTCAGTGTAAAGGACGGCAATCTCGTCATCAGAGCCGAGTATCTTGATACACCCCTTGAAAACAAGTACGCTGATTCGGGAGTTGATATGCCCGAATACAAACCCGGCTGGTACACGGGAAAAGTTACGACCCGTGACAAGTATGAGCAGTGTTACGGATATTTTGAGGTGCGCTGTATTCTTCCTGCCGCAACGGGTATGTGGAGCGCCTTCTGGATGATGAACGAGGGTGTTTATAACGTAAACAATTCGGGTGAGGACGGCACTGAAATTGATGTTTTTGAGTCGTTCTATTATAAGGACCATTGGTGGGGCAATGATGCGATATCAACAGGAATCCACTATGACGGCTACGACGAGGGCCACAGCGGTGTTGCAGTCGGTAAAATGTTTGTAGAAAACAACCCCTATGAGGAATATAACACCTACGGCGTTGAATGGAATGAAAATGAATATATCTTCTATATCAACGGCGTTGAAACGGGACGCACATCCGCGGGCGGTGTTTCAAAGAATCCTGAATATCTTCTTCTTTCCTGCGAATTTGCGGGTGAAAACGGTGTTCAGTTTTCCGACCGCCACGGTACGGGCAAAATTGATAAAACACCCGAAGAAAACTGGCCTGCCGAATTCAAGGTGGATTATGTAAGATGCTATCAGTATAAGAACAAATAAAGGAAGCCGAACCTTTACCCTTTTGGTAGAGGTTCGGCTTGAATGGGACGGTTATAATATAATTATGAATGAACTCAGCAACCTTTTTTTGAACATCAAAGACGGTGATACCGTTGTTTTTGAAAAGAATAAAACCTACCACGTAAGGCAGGATGATTCGTTTGAATTTGACGGATATTTTTGCTCTAATACTGCTAAAAGGCACGAAAATCCGAGCGGGCTGCGGCGTGTTGCACTTTTCCTGAAAGGAAAAAAGAACATAACAATCGAAGGCAACGGCGCATCGGTTATTGTTCACGGAAAAATGACTCCGTTCCTTTTTGATGAGTGTGAAAATATAGCGGTAAAAAATCTTGCCGTCGATTATGCCTGCCCGACAATGGCGGAGTTCAAGGTTGTTTCGGAAAATAACGGCACTTATGATATAAAAATTAATCCCGAATGCCTTTTCAAAGTTGAGGGTGATAATCTTATCTGGCACGGCGAATTCGGTGCGGACGGCAATCCCTACTGGGAGGACAGCTATATCGGCAACCGCAGACACATCAAGGTCTATAACCCCGAAACGCAGACAACCTGCGATTTCAGCCGTAATAATCTGCTATTCGAAACCATTGAACAGCTTGATGAACACACTCTGCGCGTCACGATGAAAAACAAAGATGTTACTCTGCCGGTCGGATGTACAATGCAGACCCGTAATATTATCCGTAACCAGACGGGAAGTCTGTTTCAGCGTTGCAAAAATCTTACGTTTGAAAATCTGCGCATAAAGTTTATGCACGGTCTCGGAATGGTGTCGCAATTCTGCGAAAATGTATCTTTCCGTAACTGCGACCTGACTCCCGCAGATGGCAGAACGGTTGCAAGCACGGCGGATTTCTTCCAGTTTTCGGGGTGCAGAGGCAATCTTGTTGTTGAAAACTGCTGCGCCTGGGGTGCGCACGACGACTATGTCAATGTTCACGGAACACATCTGAGAATAATCGAGAGAAACGGAAATAATCTCACCGTTCGTTTTATGCACGCCGAAAGCTGGGGGTTTCAGGCATTTACTCCCGGCGACGAACTTGAATTCATAAAATGGAATACCCTCAAACCGTTCGGAAATGTTAAGGTTACGGCTTTTGAAAAAATAAATGACACAGATATCATTATTACGGTTGAGGGTGATATACCCGATTTGGAGTTTGAAAAGGATGTTGTTGAAAACGCAACGTGGACTCCGAATCTCTATGTGAGAAACTGTGATTTCGGACCGACCTCGGGCAGGGGAATCCTCTGCACGACAAGGGGAGAGGTTATAATCGAAAACAACCGCTTCCGCAATCTGTGGGGTCCTGCGCTTTTGCTTGAGGACGACTGTAATTTCTGGTTTGAATCCGGTTATACAAATGAGATTATATTCCGAAACAATCAAGTTATCGGATGTGATTTCGGAAAAACGTGGGAGAATTCGCCCGTTATCCGTTATACTCCGAAGGTGATGGATGAGAATTCGAAGGAGTTTGTTCACGGCAGGCTTGTGCTTGAAGGAAACCGTTTTGAAAAGCCTACCCTCGGCAGATTTGCGATTCATCTCGAATATCTTGCCGAAGCAAAGATAAGCGGAAATTCATTTGATGCACCGTATGATATTTACACTAAATGCGTCGGTAAAGTTGAAGATGAAAACAATGTGATAATATGAATAAAGCACCTCGAATCGGTTGATTCGGGGTGCTTTCAATATGCGTTATTACTGCATCTTTTCCTGCTTGACCTTGTGGTCAACAATATGGCGCTTTGCGAGCTCTGCGGTGACTTCATCAAGGGTGATGCCCATTTCAATCATAAGAACTGTAATGTGATAGAGCAAATCTGCGATTTCGTAAACGGTTTCTGCTTTGTCGCCGCCCTTTGCGCCGATGATAACCTCAGTGCATTCTTCGCCGACCTTCTTGAGAATCTTGTCGATGCCCTTCTCAAAAAGATATGTGGTGTAGGAGCCTTCCTTCTTGTTTATCTTTCTGCCGACAAGCATCTCATAAAGACCTTCATATGAGAATTCTTCGGTTTCCGGAGTAACGATATCTTCGAAGAAACAGCTTTCGCTGCCTGTGTGGCAGGCGGGACCCGCTTTGATAACTTCGATAAGAAGAGTATCCTTGTCGCAGTCTGTTCTGATTGAAACAACCTGCTGAGTGTTGCCGGAGGTTGCGCCTTTTCTCCAGAGCTCCTGACGCGAACGGCTGAAGAAACAAGTTTTGCCTTCGTTCATTGTGATTTCAAGGCTTTCTGCGTTCATATATGCAAGCATAAGAACCTTTTTGCTGTAATAATCCTGAACTATCGCAGGGATAAGTCCGTCGTTGTTATATTTAAGTTCAATCATTTTTATATCCTCATCTCTATGTTGTTGTCGTTAAGATATTTTTTCAAATCCCTGATGCTCAGTTCTTTAAAATGGAAAATCGATGCAGCAAGACCCGCATCTGCACAGCCTGCTTTGAAAAGCTCAAGGAAATCTTCTTTCTTACCCGCTCCTCCGCTTGCGATAACGGGGATTGAAACAAGGTCGCTGATTTTCTGAAGCATTTCAAGGTCGAATCCTTGCTTCACACCGTCGGTGTCAATGCTGTTGACAACAAGCTCGCCTGCGCCGTTGCTTTCGCCCATCTTTGCCCATTCGAGAGCATCGATGCCCGTATCGATTCTTCCGCCCTTGCTGAAAATGTGGAAAGAGCCGTCAACACGCTTTATGTCCATTGAAAGAACAACGCACTGGTCGCCGTATTTTTTTGCCGCTTTTTCAATAATTGACGGGTCTTTGATTGCACCCGAATTTACCGAAACCTTGTCTGCACCGCATTTGAGCACTCTGTCAAAATCATCAAGAGTGTTTATGCCGCCGCCGACCGTGAGGGGAATAAAAATCTCACTTGCAACCTGGGTGAGTACATCCGTGAAAAGTGCTCTGCCCTCAAATGATGCCGTAATATCATAAAAAACAAGCTCGTCTGCACCGCTGTCATTATAAAAATGAGCAAGCTCAACAGGCGATGCAACGTCCTGAATTCCTTCAAAATTAACGCCTTTAACCACTCTGCCGTTGCGCACGTCAAGGCAGGGGATTATTCTTTTTGTTATCATTTCTGACCTCCTGCCGCCGCAAGTGCATCCTTGAGGCTGAGTTTTCCTTCATAGACAGCCTTTCCGACGATTGCGCCGTAGATGTTCATTTCTCTGAGAGTTTCGATTTCGTGAGCAAAGGTTATGCCGCCCGATGCAACAATATCAAGACCTTTGATTTCGGAAAGCTCTCTGTAAATTTCAAGGTTGGTGCCCGAAAGCATACCGTCCTTTGAAATGTCGGTATAGATAACGGTTGAAACGCCTGTGTCGCGGAGCTTTTTACAAAATTCAACGGAGTTTACGTTGGTTGTTTCCTGCCATCCGCTGACGGCAACAAGCCCTTCCTTTGCGTCAACGCCGACTGCAACAGCGCTTCCGAATTCCTTGACAGCCTCTTCAACAAAAGGATAATTTCTGATTGCTGCCGTGCCGAGAATAACACGCTTTACGCCGAGTGAAAGATAATCTTCAATTCTCTGCATATTACGGATTCCGCCGCCGACCTCGATAAAAAGTCCGTCGATTTTTGCGGCTTCTCTGATTGCATCATAGTTGACGGGAAGTCCGTCCTTTGCGCCGTCAAGGTCAACCATATGCAGGTTGGTTGCTCCGTCCTTCATAAATTCCAGAGCCATTTTGGCGGGCGAATCGGCATAAATTTTCACCTGATTGTAGTCACCTTTGGTAAGACGCACAACCTTGCCGCCGAGTATATCAGTTGCGGGATATATCTGCATAATGCCTCCTTATAACTCTGAAAAAGCCTTTAAAAGAGCAAGCCCTTTTGCACCGCTCTTTTCGGGGTGGAACTGCATTCCGTAAACACTGCCGCTTTTAACTATTGCGGGTACTGCAACGCCGTATTCAGCGAAAGCAAGAGTGTTCTCAACGCAATTTCTTGCGTAGAACGAGTGAACAAAATACATATAGTCGCCCGGCTCAATGTATTTGAAAATCGGGTCAGCTTTTGCAAGATTGAGTTTGTTCCAGCCCATATGCGGGATTTTCAAATCTGCGGGAATCTGACCTTCAAGAGGACCGACAAAGCCTTTGTTGAGCCCCAGACCCATATGTGCGCCGTATTCGAAGCTCTTTTCAAACAGAAGCTGCATTCCGAGACATATGCCGAGAATGGGTTTGCCTTTGGCGGCAAGCTCACAAAGAAGCTTGTCCATTCCGCAGTCGCGAAGTTTTTGTGCCGCATCGCCGAATGCACCGACGCCGGGAAGAATTATTTTATCTGCTGCAATAATTTCGTCTTTGTCGCCCGTTATTTTGCATTCGATTCCGAGTGCTTTGAGTGACGATGAGAGTGAAAAAAGATTGCCGCAGCCGTAGTCAATTATTGCAATCATTATAAAATTCCTTTCGTTGAGGGAATTTCTCCGCCGAGAGTTTTATCTTCAAAAACAGCCTTGCAAAGCGCTCTTCCGACTGCTTTGAAAATGCCTTCAATTATGTGATGGCTGTTTTTGCCTTCGAGTTGCTTAATGTGGAGCGTAATATCGCTGTTGCGTACGAATGAAATGAAGAATTCTTCAACAAGCTCGGTATCCATTCCGCCGACAGCAGGAGTGGGAATCTGAACATCATAGTTG
Organism: Acutalibacteraceae bacterium; assembly: GCA_045535475.1. GTDB lineage: Bacteria > Bacillota > Clostridia > Oscillospirales > Acutalibacteraceae > CAG-177. The sequence goes on from JAZSLR010000030.1 coordinate 9,742, forward strand.
AGATATGCTCTGCCGCTGATGTCGATGCTTGCAAGAATGAGAGTTTCATCCATAGGGAGAAGAATGCTTCCGTAGCGGGAAATACCTCTTTTTTCGCCGATAGCCTTTGCAAATGCCTGACCGAGAACAATGCCGACATCTTCAACCGTGTGGTGATAATCAACGTGAGTGTCGCCGACGCATTTGACCTTTAAATCCATTCTGCCGTGGCGTGCGAAAAGCTCAAGCATATGGTCAAGGAAGCCGCAGCCCGTGTCGATTTCATTTTTACCCGTGCCGTCAAGAATGAGCGAAAGCTCTATATCGGTTTCGTTTGTTTTTCTTTTGATTTCAGCTTCTCTCATTTTTATGCCTCCGTTATTTCTTTGATGCAGTCAACAAGAGTCTGCATATCCTCCGCAGAGCCGACTGTTATGCGAAGATAGTTATCTATTTTTGCTTTGTTGAAATATCTTACAAGAATTCCGTTTTCGCGAAGCTTTGAAGCAAGCTCAGCAGCGGGAATTTTATCGCTCGATGCAAAGATAAAATTAGCTTTTGAATCCGTGCATTTGAAGCCGAGCTTTCTCAAATCCGCAACGGTCTTTTCTCTTGTCTCAACGATTTTTGCGATTTTATCGTCATAATATTCATTATCCTCAATTGCCGCAGCCGCCGCTTTGATTGAAAGCGTGTTGAGGTTATAGGGATTGAACGAATATTTGAGCTTGTTGAGGTCGTCAATGATTTCTTTTGAACCGATGCCGAAGCCGACACGCAGGCCTGCAAGCGAATGGCTTTTTGAGAATGTGCGTGTGACAAGGAGATTGTCATATTTTTTCACAAGCTCCATACAGCTTTCGCCGCAGAATGCCATATATGCTTCGTCCATAATCACAAGATTATCGGGATTGGATGAAACAATCTTTTCAACCTCATCAAAGCTGAGAGCAAGACCTGTCGGAGCGTTGGGATTTGCAATAACGATATTCTTGTTTTTGCCGATGTAGTCATTGACATCAATTGAAAAGTCATCCTTAAGAGGAATCTGTTCAAGCTCAACGCCGAAAATGTCGGCATAAACGGGGTAGAATCCGTATGAGATTTCGGGACAGCAGAGCTTGCCGCCTGCGCCGCAGAATCCCATAATCGCGAAGGCAAGGACGTCATCCGAGCCGTTGCCGCAGAACACCATATCGGATGTTACTCCGAATTGCTTTGCAATTGCCGAGCGAAGCTCTTTGAGCTCGGGGTCGGAATAGAGATTGAGCTTGTCAATTACTTCTTCGTTTAAAACCTCTTTGACTTTCGGAGAAGGCGGAAAAGGGGATTCGTTTGTGTTTAGTTTTATAACTTTAACGTTAACCTGTTCACCCGGAGTGTACGGAACAAGCTTTTCATAATTTTTGGAAAGGAATTTGCTCATGGGTTCACCTTATTTCTCAAATCTGATTGCCGCACTCTTGCCGTGAGCGTGGAGACCCTCGCGGTTTGCAAAAAGAACGATGTTATCCTTAACCTTACCGAGTGCTTCCTCGGTATAATAAATATACTGCGACTTCTTTACGAAATCGTCAACCGAAAGGGGAGAACTGAATCTTGCCGTGCCCGAGGTGGGGAGTGTGTGGTTTGTGCCTGCAAGATAGTCGCCGAGTGCCTCGGGAGTATTTTTGCCGAGGAAAATCGAGCCTGCGTTCTTGATTTTGTCAAGAAGTGCAAAGGGGTCGTCAACGCAGACTTCAAGGTGCTCGGGTGCAATCTCGTTTGCAATTTCGATGCCCTGGTCTATGTTGTTGGCAATGATGATTTTACCGTTTGTATCGATTGATGCTCTTGCAATTTCTTCTCTGGGAAGAAGAGGAATCTGCTTTTCAAGCTCGTCACGTACCGCATATGCAAGCTCTTTGCTGTCGGTAACAAGCACCGCGCTTGCAAGCTTATCGTGCTCTGCCTGAGAAAGAAGGTCAGCCGCAACAAAAGCGGGGTTGCAGGTGCCGTCTGCAAGAACAAGAATTTCGCTAGGACCTGCAATCATATCTATGTCAACAAGACCGAAGAGCATTCTTTTTGCCGTTGCAACAAATACATTGCCGGGGCCGACGACCTTATCTGCCTTCGGAACGCTTTCTGTGCCGTATGCGAGAGCGGCAACAGCCTGAGCACCGCCGGTTTTGATGATTGTATCAACACCTGCAATCTTTGCAGCACAAAGGATTGCAGAAGGGATATTTCCGTTTTTATCGGGAGGAGTAACCATAATGATTTCGCTTACTCCTGCGATTTTAGCTGGAATGGCATTCATAAGCACGGTTGAAGGATAGCTTGCCGTGCCGCCGGGTACATAAATGCCGACCTTTTCAATCGGGGTTATCTTCTGTCCCGAAACGGTGCCGTCACCGTTGTTTATTTCAAAGCCCTCGTGAAGCTGTTTTTCGTGAAAGTTCCATATATTCTTCTTTGCGAGTTCGAGAGTTTCTATGAGTGACTTATCTTCGTTTTCATAAGCGGCATCGATTTCTTCCTGAGTAACGCGGAGATTTTCAATTTTCGCCTTGTCAAATTTAAGACTGTATTCTTTAAGAGCCTTGTCGCCGTTTTCCTTAACGTTCTTTATGATATCGGCAACGATTGCTTCAACGCCGCTTTCAAGCTTGATATCTCTGGTGAGAATTTCACTTTTTTCAGCGCTGTCAATGTTGATTATTTTAATCATTTTGCCAACTCCTTTGTGAGCTTTTCCATAAGAGTGTCAATATCCTTGCCTTTGAATTTGTAGGAGGATTTATTGGCAATCAGTCTTGCGCTGATGGGCATAATCTGCTCATAAACGAGGAGATTGTTTTCTTTGAGAGTCTTGCCCGATTCAACGATATCCACAATAACATCGGAAAGACCGAGCAGGGGAGCGATTTCGATTGAACCGTTGAGCTTTATA
>JAZSLR010000059.1:0-9496 GCA_045535475.1 Acutalibacteraceae bacterium
CTAATAAAAGCAAAATATGCGGTTCTTTGCCACGGTCTTGACTTGGCTTCATAAACAAAATTCACCAAAGGTTCCCTAAGAGTGTAAATATACCCCCTTGCCCTGCTTGCAAAGTTAGTGAATGGGTGAAAACCCGAACGGCTTTGCGAGCAGAATTTGCAAAGTGTGTATACACTTGCCCTGCTTGCCAAGTTTGTGAACGGTTAAAAATCGGAACAACTCGCAAGCGGCATTTTGCAAGTTTGTGTCCACATTTGCCTTGCTTGCCAAGTTAGTGCAAGCAATAAAATCAACGTAATATCAAGGCTTTTTACAGTAGCAGCAGTGCTGTGGTAATGTGGGAAATTTATTTTCCATATTTCCACGGCTGCAAATAAAAATCAAAAAGAAGGTTGGTGAAAAATGAGAGGAGTTATCTACGCAAGATATTCTTCGGACAATCAGAGAGAAGAATCAATTGAAGGTCAGCTCAGAGAATGTAAGGAGTATGCCGAGAAAAATGATATTCAGATTATCGGTACATACACAGACCGAGCATTGTCTGCCAAGACAGACAACCGTCCTGAATTTCAGAAAATGATTAAGGACAGCGCTGATAAAAAATTTGATATTGTGCTTGTCTGGAAGCTTGACAGATTTGCACGAAACAGATTTGATTCCGCTTATTACAAAAACGTTCTTCGCAGAAACGGAGTCAAAGTTTTGTCGGCAACGGAATTGATTTCTCAGAATGCCGAAGGCATTTTGCTCGAGTCCATGCTCGAAGGCTATGCGGAATATTATTCGGCAGAGCTTTCGGAAAAAGTTTTAAGGGGTCTTACTGAAAATGCACTTAAGTGTAAATATAACGGAGGTACTTTGCCGATAGGTTATTACATTGACAGCAATCAGTTTTTTCAGATTGACCCGATTACTGCACCTGTTGTGCTTGCTGCATTCAAAAGTTATGCCGAAGGTGCAAGTATGCGTGAGGTTACCGATGAAATGAACATCAAAGGTATCCGCACAAAGCTCGGCGGAAAAATCAGCGTCAACAGTGTCACCCGTATGCTTCATAATCGCAAGTACATAGGTGAATATAAGTACCGTGACATTGTTCAGCCGAACGGAATCCCGGCAATAGTTCCGCAAGAATTATTTGACAGAGTTCAGGAGAGAATGAAAGAGAATAAAAAAGCTCCTGCCCGTCATAAAGCAGAAGATGATTACTTACTGACAACAAAATTGTTTTGCGGTAAGTGTCAGAGTATGATGGTTGGTGAAAGCGGGACGAGTCACACAAAAGAGGTTCACCGTTATTACAAATGTGTGAGCGTAAAACATCATCGGGGATGCGACAAGAAAACAGTCCGCAAGGAATGGATTGAAAACATTGTGATTGAAGAAGTGAAAAAGCTTCTTGCCAATCAGGATATTATTGAGGATTTTGTAAACAGAACCATAAAGGCTCTTAATCAGGAAAACACAGTTTTACCTCTGCTTCGCAAAAGATTTGCGGAAACACAGAAGGGCATAGACAATCTGGTCAATGCAATACAGATGGGAATTATCAGTCCGTCAACCAAGCAAAGATTAGATGAGTTGGAACGAGAAAAAGCAGAACTTTCGGTTGAAATAATGAAAGAAGAAATGGCGAGACCGACCATTACAAAAGAAAATATCCTCTGCTATTTTGAACAGTTCAGAAAATTAAACACCAACAAAATCGAACACAGACGAAGACTCATTGACAGCTTTGTCAATGCAATCTTTCTCTACGATGACAAAATGGTCATCACATTTAATTACAGAGAACAAACGAAAACAATCACCTTTGCTGATCTTGAAAAATCGGGCATTGGTTCGGATATTAACGCAGTGGCTGCACCACGACCAAGGGTATCCGTTACCCTTGGTTTTTTTATTAAAAATCCTTATATATCAACGGATTTGCTCCTAAAAAACACAAGAATCGTTGATTCGTAAGGGAGTCGGAGCTTTGAACATCAAAAATCAAAGCTGAGAATATTTTTGGGCAAAAGCACATTTCTCTTTGGGCAATTTTTATTTACTGAATAATTGACAAAGATAAATATAGTACTCTGAAGAATTATTTTTCTCACCTTCAACGGTGAGTTGAGAATTAAATATCAAAATGATATTACCAAGCCTTGAACTCTGAATTGAGTCCAAGGCTTTTTCTTTTTGTTGATATACAACGGATCTCCTGTTCAGAAAAATTTTTTCAAATCATTTTCTTACATCCTTTCTGAGAAGATATAAATCGGACAGTTAATTTTTCTTCAGGGAGAGAGGATTATGGGTTTTACATAGAATTAACATCTGCGTTTGAGATGTCCTGAAAAAAGGACACATAAAGTGATATTTTTAAAACAGAAAGGAAGTTGTATTATGGCTGAAAAAAAGACAGGCGAAGCTTTTGATGTTTTTAATGAGTTTTTTAAGAATATAAGAGAGCTGGGTCATATGCTTTCAAGAGAAGACCTTGATATTGCAATGGAGTCGCTCCGTGAAGCACAGCGAGAGGTTGGAAGGCAAAGACAGGAGCAAATTGAAAAAGAGCGTGAAGCCAAAAGACTTGAAAAAGAACGCATTAAGAAAGAGCGTCACGACAGATATGTTGCCGAAGTTACAAGTATGGATTTGCCGCTTGACTGGGAAAATTCCTTTGCAGGCGATGACCGTGCGGCAGGTGTGCATACCGAAAGCATTTCCGATGCGTTGATTCTATCTCTCAATAACCTTGGCAAGGTTGATATTGAATATATTTCACAGATTACGGGTGAAACCTGCAAAACAGTTATCGAAACCCTCAGAGGCTCGATTTACCAGAATCCCGAAACGTGGGGTAAGTGCTTCTACAAAGGCTGGGAAACCGCCGATGAATACCTGACGGGCAACCTCAAGAGAAAATGGAAAGCGGCACAAAGGGCAACAAAAGAATTCAACGGCTATTTTGACGCAAACGTTGAAGCGATTGAAAAGGTTATCCCTCCATCGGTTGCGTGCGAGGATATTTATGTTACTCTCGGCTCGCCATGGATTCCGCCCGACGTTATTGACGATTTTATTGATGAGCTTTTCTGCCCCTGTAAGGATATTTATTCAGGCTGGAACGATTACACAACGACAAAACACGATGAAATTACAGGCACGTGGGAAGTAGGCTTCAAAAGCAGATTCAACGGCACAAGAATGGCAACAAAAGCAAACTCAACCTACGGCACAAGCAGAATAAATGCTCTGCACATAATTGAAAGAACTCTTAATTTAAGGCAAATCAGGGTTACGGATTCCGTTAAAAGTCCGACTTCTTCAACGGGCGAGAAAAGAGTTGTCAACAACGCCGAAACCGCACTTGCCATCGAAAAGCAGAAAAAACTGATAAAGGAATTTCAGAAATGGATATGGAAGGATGAAAAACGCAAGGAAAGACTCGAGCGGATTTACGAAGAAAAGTTTGCATGCGTTCGTAAAAGATGTTTTGACGGCTCGTTTCTCAACTTCCCGACGATGTCAGACGAAATAAAGCTTTATCCCTATCAGAAAAATGCAGTTGCAAGAATCCTCTTTACACCAAACACTTTGCTTGCCCACGATGTGGGTGCAGGCAAAACCTATATTATGGTTGCTGCGGGTATGGAGCTTCGCAGAATGGGCATTTCGAAAAAGAATCTCTATGTTGTACCCAATAACCTTGTGGGTCAGTGGTCGGATATATTTATCAGAATGTATCCGCAGGCAAATATTCTCTGCGTTGAGCCAAAAAATTTCAAGCCCGAGAAACGTGACGAGGTTATGGAGAAAATCAGGGATAACGATTATGACGCCGTGATAATGGCTTACAGCTGCTTTGAGCTTATCGGAATTTCAAGGGAATTCCATGAAAGCCAGCTGCAGGAATTGCTTGATTCCGTTTCGGAAAAGCTTTGTAACAGCCTTAAGAACACATCACGCCTTCAGGAAAAACGCCGCAAGCTCCGCGAAGCCTGCAATGAGCTGAAAAGAGCTTTGCATGTTGTGACCGATGAAGTTTATTTTGATGAGCTCGGAATTAACACGCTCTTTGTTGACGAGGCGCATAATTTCAAAAATCTGCCCATTGATACAAAAATTGCGAATGTTCTCGGACTTTCAAAGGGCGGCTCAAAGAAATGCGCTGAAATGCTCGAAAAGGTTCAATGCGTTCAGAAACAGAACAACGGCAGAGGTGTTGTTTTCGCAACGGGTACGCCGATAACCAATTCTGTAACCGATGTTTATGTTATGCAGAAATATCTGCAGTGCGGCGAGCTTGCTCTGCTTGATTTGCAGAGCTTTGACAGCTGGGTAGGAATGTTTGCCGAAAAAGAGGACAGCTTTGAGATTGATGTTGACACAAGCGAATACAGAATGGCAACAAGGCTTTCAAAATTCCACAATCTTCCCGAGCTTACCAATCTGCTTGCATCAATTGCGGATTTTCATTCAATGAACGGCTCCGAAGGTATACCCGATTTTGACGGCTATACCGATGCACTCATTCCCAAAACAAAGGGCTTTCAGGATTATCTTGATCAGATATCCGACAGAGTTGAAGACGTGAGGAATCATATGGTGCCGAGAACGGATGATAATATGCTTAAAATCACCGTTGACGGCAGAAAAGCGGCTCTTGATCTGCGCCTTGCCGAACCGAATGCGGCATTCACCTATGATTCAAAGGTTTACCGCTGCGCCGAAAACGTTTTTGATATCTATATGAAAACATATCTTCAGAAAAGTGCACAGCTCATTTTCTGCGACGTTTCAACACCGAAAGGTACGTTTAATATTTATGACGAACTTTCACGTTTAATCATTTCAATGGGAGTTCCGAAAGAAACAATCGCCTACGTTCACGATGCACAGACGGAGAAAAAACGCAGCGAGCTTTTCAGAAAGGTCAGAAACGGCGAAATCCGTATTCTTCTCGGTTCAACGTTCAAACTCGGTCTGGGTGTCAACGTTCAGGACAGATTGATTGCACTTCATCATATCGATGTGCCGTGGCGCCCTGCGGATATGGTTCAACGAGAAGGCAGAATTCTCCGTCAGGGCAATATGAATACCAAGGTGCAGATTTTCAGATACATAACAGAGGGCAGTTTTGATGCATATTCGTGGCAGCTGCTCGAAACAAAGCAGAGATTCATCAGCCAGCTGCTTTCGGGCTCGCTCACGCAGAGAAGCGGTTCGGATATTGACGGCACGGTGCTTGACTATGCCGAAGTCAAGGCTCTTGCGGTAGGCAATCCCCTTATCAAAAAGAGGGTTGAAACCGCAAACGAGCTTGAAAAATATATGGCTCTGCAAAGAGGTCTTGTTTCAAACCGTGAAGCACTCGAAAATGAGCTTAACTCAATCCCTGCACAGCTTGCAGATAATAAAAGAATAACCGACGAATGCGTTGCAGACAGAGATTTCTTCTGCGCAAACAAGCGTGAATACGATAAGGTACAAAGGCAGACAATCCGAAAAAGCATCTTTGATGCCGTTCAGAAAAACAATATGATTCCTGCCGAAAAAGAGCTTCTCGAATATCAGGGCTTCAAGGTTATTCTGCCTGCTAATATGCTCAAAGAAAAGCCGTTTGTGATTCTCAGAAGAACGGGCAGGCACTATGTCAATCTCGGTGACGCAGAGGTCGGAACAATAATCCGTATCGATAATTACCTTGAGGGCCTTACGGAATATATCGGGAAACTTGCCGATGCCGCAGAAAAGCTCCGTGAAAAAGAAATCGGGATAAAAGCCGAGCTTGCAAAGGATGAAAGCTATACCGATAAAATTGAAGAACTGAAAAAACAGCTCAAAAATATTGATAAAAAACTGGGGGTCAAAGAATGAACGAAGTGAAAATGTCAAGTGTGCCGAGCTTAACGGTGCAGAAAACGATAGATATTCTTTCAAAATCATATTGCGGCGTTATCAATGCAGGCCTGCCGATAAAAACTCTGCCGTCGGTTATGCTGTGGGGACCTCCGGGTGTCGGCAAATCGCAGCTTGTCCGTCAGCTTGCAAAGGACATTGAAGCAAAAACGGGCAAAAAATCCGTTGTAACCGACGTACGTCTGCTCCTTTTCAATCCCATTGATTTGCGAGGCATTCCCACCGCAAATGCAGACAAAACCCTTGCAATCTGGCTCCGTCCGCAGATTTTTCAGATGGATGCGGATGATTCCATAGTTAATATCCTTTTCCTTGACGAAATTTCGGCAGCACCTCAATCCGTTCAGGCGGCGGCCTATCAGATAACGCTTGACCGTGTTGTCGGTGAACATAAACTCCCCGATAACTGCATTGTTATAGCCGCAGGTAACAGAGTGACGGATAAATCCGTTGCGTTCAAAATGCCCAAAGCTCTTGCAAACCGACTTTGCCACATTGAGGTTGAGGGCAATTTCAAGTCGTGGAAGCAATGGGCGATCAGAAACGCAATCAGTCCCAAGGTTATCGGTTTTCTATCGTTCAAACAGAATATGCTTATGGGCTTTGACGGCGGCAAGGATGACCTTGCTTTCCCGACGCCCCGTTCGTGGGAAATGGTCAGCAATCTGCTCAACAGCGTTGACGATAATGTTGAAGAAATGTATCCGATGGTTGCAGGTCTTGTCGGAACGGGAACGGCAATCGAATTCAGAACATGGTGCAAGGTGTGGAATTCCCTGCCTTCAATCGAAGATGTTTTTGACGGTAAAATGCCGATTGTTCCGAATTCAACCGATGCACTCTATGCTCTTGTTTCGGCAATGACCGTCTATGCCCACGCTCATAAAGATGAAATACAGAGGATAGCAAATTCAATTGTCTATGCCGAAAAGCTGCCTGCAGATTTCTCCGCCGTTCTTCTCAAAGATTATATGTACATAGAAGACGGCTACAAATCAAGGCTTATGCAGATTCCCGAATTTGCAAGGTGGCTGCAGACGAAAGGAAGGCTGCTCAATGGAACTGTCTGAACAGAAAATCCGTGAATATTCAATAAGACTTATGAAGTCAAGGCTTCGTCTTCTTTGCACAAACGGTTTTTACGGACTTCTTCTGATGCATATGGTGCTGACTATCGACGAAGAATGCGAAACCGCCGCAACAGACGGCGTGAGGATATATTTCGGCCCCGATTTTCTCGAAAATCTTACCGATTCGCAGATTGATATTGTTATGATTCATGAAATCCTTCACGTTGCTTTGCAGCACTGTTCACGCAGTGGTGATTTTGAACCCGAAAGATTCAATATTGCTTGCGATATCGTTGTTAATTCACTCATTCTTGAATCGATGGGCGGTAACAGAAAAAACATTCATCTGGGTCAATACGGCGAGCTTATGCACGAAACGCCCGACGGAAAAGAGGGTGCAAAATTCACTGCCGAAGAGGTTTATGCCATGCTGCCTGCGATGAATGGTAAAAAATCAAAAAATAAAATGCCGGGAAGCAAAGTAAAAGGTAACGGAGGCGGTTCCGGCGGCAAGAATGGCGGGAACGGCGGTTCCGACGATTCCAACAGTAACGGCAACGGTGTTTTTGATGACCACGAAAAATGGAAAAACACCGCAGACGATAACACTTTGCGTGAAGAATGGCAAAAGAGGATTCTTGATGCGGCAGAGGCTATCAGCATCCGTGACCCGTCAGACCAACGGGGTTTGCTCCCTGCGTTTGCAAAGAGGATAATCAAAGAACTCAGAAAGCCGCAGACAGATTGGCGGTCAATCCTCAACGAGTTTGTGCAGGAGGAAATCTGCGATTATTCGTTCAGTCCGCCCGACAGAAGATTCGGTGATTCCGATTTCTTTCTGCCCGATTTCAACGAAAAAGATGAAACCGTTAAAAACATCCTCTTTATGATTGATACATCGGGTTCAATGTCCGACGAAATGATAACCGCCGCTTATTCCGAAGTCAAAGGCGCAATCGACCAGTTCAACGGCAAACTTGAAGGTTTTCTCGGATTTTTTGATGCCGCAGTAATACCGCCGACTCCGTTTTCGGATGAGGACGAATTTATGGTCATTAAACCGAAAGGCGGTGGCGGAACGGATTTTAATGTTATTTTCAAATATGTTGATGATCATATGAGCAACGAACCGCCTGCGAGCATAATAATCCTCACTGATGGTTATGCTCCGTTTCCCGATGAAGAAAAAGCAAACGGAATACCCGTTTTGTGGCTTCTGAACAATAAAAATGTCGAGCCCCCGTGGGGTAAAATTGCAAGAATTGAGGTGTAAAAAATGCTTTGTCCGTTAAATCGTGTTTTGGTAACAGACGGCAAACTGCTTTATAACTGTTCCGAATTCAAAGCCTTAAGAGGCAATGACATCAGAACCGAATTGCCCGAAATCGCCGTTGTAGGTGTTATCGGTGAACAGAAAGAAGTTAATATTCCGACCCGCTTTTGCGGCAAAAAAATCAAGTTAATACATAGTCTGAATGTTTACCGCAAAGGCGATAAGTTTCCCGAAATAACAGGCGATTTTGCCTTTGTTCCGTCAACTGTAAGACAAGATATCGGGTTTTATTATCCTTGCGAAAGGCTTGTTCCCGAATCTGAATATCTTGTCAACACTCACAGAACGACTGCCGAAAAAGTGACATTTGACGGAATTGCTTTTGAGAAAAGTGTGTTCTGCGGCAACAGAAATATTAAAAGCATAACCTTTGGTACAGGTAAAATACCAACTGAAAGCTTTATGAATTGTGAAAACCTTGAAAAGGTTGAACTGAATGAAAAAGTTCGTGTTATCGGTCTTAAAGCTTTCAGCGGATGCAAAAATCTTGAATTAATATCTCTTCCGCAGAGTGTCCGTGAAATCAAATCAGACGCCTTTTCTCTTACTCCAATCCGTTTTTTCGCAATTCCGCCTGCGGTTGAATCGATTATGCCCTATACTTTTGAGAAGTGTAAAAAGCTTGAAATGATATTTATTCCACCGTCGGTTATCAGCATTTCAAAAACAGCTTTTTATGATGCGAATCCGAATATGATTATTGCCGGCAAAAGCGGTTCGTTTGCTGAAATGTATGCAAACAAAAACAAGTTCAGGTTTATACCGTATGATAATTTACCGCTTGAAAAACTGAATTCAGCTTACGGTATTTACAAATCCGCAGAAAAATAATATTATAAGAATATATCGCACAAGGGGTATTTATTATGGCATTATCGTTAGATGATAAATTAGTTATAGGTGTTTCGTCGAGGGCGCTTTTTGACCTTGAAGAAGAAAACAGAATATTTGAAGAGCAGGGCTTGGAGGCTTATTCAAAATATCAGTTTGAGCATGAGAATGATGTGCTCAAACCCGGCACAGCGTTTCCGCTTGTCAAGGCATTATAGCAGCTTAATGCCGACGGCAGATATCTGAAAGAAATCATAATTATGTCCAAAAACAGTGCCGATACATCATTGCGAATATTTAATTCCATTGAGCATTACGGTTTGGATATAAGCAGAGCAGCATTGGTCGGTGG
>JAZSLR010000139.1:0-4199 GCA_045535475.1 Acutalibacteraceae bacterium
CACTCCCGTCATTTATTTTTAGGAGGTAAAAATATGGAAAATGAAAATATATCAAAAGTCCAGCAAATTGCTCTCCTTGCAGAAGAAACCGAAAGAAATCTGACCCGTTCAAGACAGAGTTGGACTTCGTTCCTTCATACTGCCGCACGGCTCTATAAATATCCGTTCAATGAACAGTTGCTTATTTTCGCTCAACGGCCCGAAGCGACAGCTTGCGCCGATTATGATATATGGAATAAGCAGATGAACAGATATATCCGCAGAGGTTCAAAGGGTATTGCTCTTATTGATACCGACACAGAACCGAGAACACTTAAATATGTTTTTGATGTTTCCGATACGGGTAAAACAGAACGCTCAAAGACTCCGTTTTTATGGGAATACAGAGATGAACACGAAAACACGGTTGCATCAGCTCTTGAAAGCAAATATGACGTTTCCGCTAAAAACGGTATTGCAAATCAGCTTGAAAGTATAGCTGCACAGCTTGTCGATGAATATTGGGGAAACTTCAAACGGGATATTTTTGACATCGTTGACGATTCGTTCCTTGAGGGTTATGATGAAGATAACATTGGTATGGCATTCAGAAATGCGGCGGTTGTCAGTACAACATATACTCTCCTGACACGTTGCGGAATAAATGCTGATGAATACTTTGAAGATGAAGATTTTTTAAGTATCTTCGATTTCAACACTTCAGATACTGTTAATTTCCTTGCAACTGCGGTCAGCAAAACAAGTGAGCAGGTATTAAGGCAGATAGAAATATCGGTTAAAATTTATGAACGTGAAAGGAGCAAGAACAATGAGCAACATCACTTACAGTCAGAACGGAGATTATCTGATTCCGAACTTAACTCTCGTACAGACCGAAAAGAAACCCCTCGGGAAATACGGCAGAATGAGGAAGGAATATCTCAAGAATCATCGTCCGGCTCTTTGGAACAGAATGGTATTGAGGGACACTCTTTACAGCCATCTGTTGGAGATAGACGAAGCAGCGAACAATCGCTTGGAACAGATGATGCCCGAACTGATGAAATCAGCGGGAGTGACGGAAGAACTGAAAGCGAGCGACCCGATGAAATGGGTCGGTCTGATGAACAACCTTCAAGCTCAGGCAGAGGAGATAATTCTGACGGAACTGATTTACAGTTAAGCAATCACGATTTCGATGCCCGTTGGAACGGTATCGAATATTTCCACCAAGACAAAGAAAAAAGTGAGTTAATAAAAACATTTTTAACTCCGCATACAGAAGAAATCGCTATGTTCTATGAAAGTCATTCCGACAGAGATGAACGTAGCGATTTTATTATGTCTTTTTTTAATTCAACACCTTATGAAATCACACTGTCCAACGGTGTAAACGCAGGTTTTGAAGCCTATTCCGATGCTGTCAGATTATGGCGTAATGACGGAAACGAACTTCGTGAAGCTTGGGTCAAGTGGTTTCAGATTGAACGAACCATTTTCGGACTTATGCTTATGGAGGAATGGGCAGAGCCGCAAGTTTCGCTTTTTCCCGGTGTCGAAAAACAAAAGGAAGTCATCGGTACAAAGACAAAAGACCATGATTTTCTTCCGTTACCGCAGTCTGCAATTGATTATGTTCTTTGCGGCGGCAGCAGTTTCAGCGAAAGTAAAATGCGTGTTTACAGACAGTTTACCGAAAGTCTTTCAAAAGAAGAAAACATTAAATTTCTTAAAACCGAATACGGTACGGGCGGAGGAACTGACGCAATTCCCGGCACTGGCTTTTGGGATAATCACGATGCCAAAGGTATTGAAATCTACGATTATCACAGTGAACCTAAGAGAAAAAACCTCTTGCCTTGGAATTATGTTGAAAAGAGACTTTCTGAACTTGTAAAGGCTGGCAGATATTTAAATCCCGAAGAAATGGAAATGTATCCGCAGTGGCTTGAAAACAGATTGTTGAAGGAAGCCGAGTGGCAAAGAGAAAGTGAAATAAGTAAACTTCTTCGTGATGTTCACGGTGAAAAGGAAATTCCAAAAGAATACCGATATGAATATAACGTCGGTGATACTGTAAAACTCGGTTCAGATGAATACACTATTCTTTCACTTGAAGAACCCGTTGTTCTCAGCAACATTCAATTTCCTTTGTTCACTGAAGAATTTTCAAAAGATGAATTTGAAAAAAAGGTTAAGGAAAATCCTGCGAACAATCATTTGAGAGTAGAAGTTGAGGTTGAAAGACCTGCGATTAATACGGAAATTGAAACGGATATTGACAATAGCAATAAACCCGATTTCTTACTTCAATATGAGCAAGTGAAAAATGATAGCCTCGACAGTATAGTTCTTATGCGTGTCGGAGGCATTTATTATGCCTTTGGCAAGGATGCTGAAATTGTTGCAAAGCACACAAACTATACTGCACCGGGTAAAAACCTTTACGGTAATGTTTTCACACCTTGTTGTCAGGTGCTTGATTTTAACCTTAGTTATGTAACAAAAAACCTTATTGAAAACAACATTGAAACTGTTGTTATGGGGTTAGATAAGGGCGTTATAGACAGATATTCTCCTCCGTCATTGGCTGAAACGAAAGAACCTACTACGGAAACAACGGTTGATGAAAAACCTGCGGTTGCCGTTAATTCCCGAAACAGTATTATCGCTGATGAATACAACGGTCTGAAAGAGCATAATCCCGACAGTATCATTCTTTATCAGGTCGGAGATTTCTTTGAAATGTTCGGTGAAGATGCGATAAAAGTATCAAATCAGCTTGATTTGGTATTAACAAGCAGAGAGTTCCCGAACATTGGCAGAGTCGAAATGTGCGGATTCCCGAAACACAGACTTGAAGCATATCTTGAAAAAATCCGTGAAGAAAACAGCGTAGTAATTTCTGCTATCCCCAACGGTAAAACTGAAAGGGAAACATTTCAGATGCTCCGAATCGGTGAGAACAGCGAACTTGAAAAGGCAAAAGAATTGATTAACAAGTTTTGTCTTGATGAATACGGTGAAGATGCTGATTTCAGCGATATGAAAGAAATTGATATTGCTTACACAACATTAACCGATAAAGAAATTCCCATTCAGGTTTCTGTAAATCTTGTGGATTTCAGAATTGACCGATTTATCGACAATAATCATTATGACACCCGAAGCTATGACAGTCTTGAAGCGTTGATTAACGGTGAGCTTTACAGTTTGGATTTCGATGATTTGGTGTATATTCCCGATGAGGCTCTTGAATCACAAACATTTGGAAAAACAGAAATTGATGATTTTGCCGATGTTGATCCGTCTGCCATTCGTGAAGCTCTTGCCGAGAACGGAATTGTAAACGGCGAAGTGGTTGACCCCAAAGCATTGGAAAATGCTCCTTTCATTCAGCAAGTGATGAATGATACAGAACCTTCAAGCAGATTTGAAGTCCGTCAGCTCTCTGTACCATTTGAAGGTGAGAAATATGCCGTTTATGACAATGAAACAGACGATTTCTATGTTACAGAAGATAATCTCACACATTGGTTTGATACCGAAGAAGAAGCACTCGCAGATTTAGAGAACATTTCTGCTCAAAACGATGTTGTTGCCGAAATCAGAGAACCTACAATCCCTTACAATGTCGGAGATGTTATTTATCTTGAAAATGACACACCGTATGTCATTGAAGATATAGGCAGTCATGATGTCCGTATAAGGGATACAACACTTCTCTATCCAATCAGCCGTGTCGAAAACAGAGCGAATTTTCTGAAACTGCTTGACCAGTATCCGCAGGAGGAACATTCAAAGTTCACAGCTAAAACCGTTGAAGAATTCAAAGCGGAAGATTACGGACTACCTTACGATATTACAATTCAGACTATTCGCACCGATGAACCCGAATTACCAAAGCCTGAAAACTTTCATATTACCGACTATAACCTCGGTGTCGGCGGTGCAAAGGAAAAGTTCAGAAATAATATTACAGCGATAAATCTTTTGCACGATCTTGAATTTGAAGGCAGACAAGCGACACCCGAAGAACAAGAGATATTATCCCGTTATGTCGGTTGGGGCGGTCTTGCAGATGCTTTTGATGATACCAATGAAAAATGGGCAGATGAATACAAAGAACTGTATGTAACTCTTTCACCCGATGAATACAGGGCAGCAAAATCATCTGTTCTTGATGCTCACTACACAAGTCCGACAATCATAAATGCTAT